>CAZIWA010000006.1:50321-84101 GCA_964542875.1 uncultured Phycisphaeraceae bacterium | reverse complement strand
TCTGGCGCACCCTCCAGGCCAACATCTACAACAAACCCGTCGCCACCATCAACGCCCAGGAAGGCCCTGCCTACGGCGTCGCCATCCTCGCCGGCGTCGGCACCGGCGTCTGGAAAAACGTCCCCGAAGCCTGCTCCGCGGCCATCACCGAAACCCAACGCATCAAGCCCGACGCCAAAACCGCAAGGCTCTACGAAAAGCACCACGCCCAATACCAACGGCTTTACAAAGCACTCGTCGGCGAATTCGACAACATCGCCGCACTTTAAGTAGGTCGAATTAGACGTCTTCGTCGTAATCCGGCATCCCGTTTTAGGCCCCAAAATCAATCCCGGCAACAATCCGCAATGGGGTGTACGCAAGACTTCCGCCCCTCAGGAAAAGGGCCCAGGCGAGGGTGTTCTTTCGTCGATTCTTCAACGGCCCCCATTGCCGATGTTGAATGTAAGATGTAACCCGTCAGATTCTCAGAACCACAAACTTCCGGCCGCGGGCTTGCGTATACCCATTCTGAAAAACATCTGACACATTCCATCCGACATCTCACATGACAACATCCACACCCCCTTCCATCGCCTACCTCGCCGAAGGCCGACTCTATCTCCGCGGGTCTGACGGCAAAGTCGTCCAGGTGCAAAGCACCTACGCCAAAGGCCTCATGGATCAGGCCGAGCGCTCCGCGGAAAAAAACGCATGGCGGTACAAAAGCGCCGACATGGGCATGCCGCTCTGGGGCTTCGGCGCACGCCCCGGCTCCCGCCCAGGGGAGTCCACCATCTCCTTCTGCGCCGTCACGCACTCCGAGCCCGGCAAGCTTCTCTACTCCCTCGACACCGGCTCCACCTCCGGCCTCTTCGTCTATGAAACCGCCACCGGCGAAGAGCGCCGCCTTGTCCACCGCCGCCAGATGCGTGCCCAGGGGCTCAATCGTCACCCCGCTGACGGCACCATTGCCTGCTCCACCGGCCTGCAAAACGGCTCTGAACACCTCGCCCTCATGAACCCCGATGGTTCACGCCTGCGCGAAATCACCGACGGCGATGTCCTTGATCAGGCCCCCACCTGGATCCCCACTGAAAAAGAAACCCTCCTCTATCAATCCGCAGGCCTCTCGCGCAGTCGGGAAGGTTTCGTGCTCGCCGTCGGGCCTTATGCCATCCTCAAGCTCGATCTGATCACCGGCAACCTTGACCCGATTCTCGAATCTCCCCACACGGACTATTTGCTCCCCAAAATGGACAAGGCCGGCAACCTCTACTACATCGCCCGTCCTTATGAAACACCGCGCGTTGACCCCTCACTCCTGGACACCGCCAAAGACGCCATCCTCTTCCCCTTCCGTCTCATCGCAACCATTTACTTCATGCTCTACGGGCTCATTTTCTTCGTAAACGCCATCCGCAACCACGAGCCCCCCAAATGGCTCGGCGGCCCCGCAAACACCCCCGTTCCGGACAACCGCGCCATCATGCTTTACGGCCGATACATCGACGCCAAGAAAGCCGCCGCCAACAACACCAAAGAGGAAGCCCCCGGCCTGGTCCCCAAAACCTGGCGGCTCTTAAAGCGCGACACCAAGGGCAACGACACCACCATCGCCGAAGGCGTCCTCTCCTTTGACCTCTGCGAATCCGGCATCGTCTACACCGACGGCCGCCGCGTGAAATTCCTCGACAACTCCGGCAACACCCAAACCCTCGCCAAAGGCGAAATGATCGAACACATCTCGGTCACCGCTTGAGCCAGACTCCGTGAGCCTTCTTTTTGAATCTGCTCTTGGTAGGGTGGCGCCGAGTCTTCGAGGCCCCCCATAGCGGCCGCATGACCCGCTCACCTCCATCAAACCAACCACGCTTCACGTCTCCCCTCATTCTTACTGCCAAATTGCGCCAAACCATGCGCATCCTCATGTCCGAAAATCCCAAGCCAATGTCTGAAAATCAATAAACTCCCCCACCCGCGCCATCTTCCCTCTTTCTAGCATGATTCTCAATCACTCAAGCTCCAAAGGGAAGACGCCATGAACTACACCTTCGACATCAACCAAACCCAAGCCCAGAAAACCTGTTACGAAGACAACGGCTTCATGGTCGTTCGTAATGTCTTGAATCCCGCCAGGCTCGCCGAACTCCGCGCCATGATCGACGGAGCCATGGATGGCACGCTCCAGCCCTCCAAAGTCCATGCCGACGAAGACCCCAAAGACTTCAACATCCAATGGGAGCCACGCGTCAAGGATCTTCCCAACGTCCCGCGGCGCGACAAGATCCGCATCATCTTCCACATGGCTCACACCCACCCATACTTCTGGAACCTTGTCACCTCCCCCACCATGCTTGATCTGGTCGAAAACCTCATCGGGCCTGACATCAAGTACTACACAGACCAGATGTTCTGCAAGCCCGCCAAGCACGGCAGCGAAGTCCCCTGGCACCAGGACTCGGGCTATTGGCCCGCGGCCGAGCCCCGCCTGCTTTCCTGCTGGCTGGCCATCGATGACGTCACCATTCAAAACGGCTGCGTGCGCTTCGTCCCCGGCACGCACAAAAAAGAAATCCCCCACGTCGAAGTCATCACCGACAACCCCAACAACCTCGCCGCTCGGCCCGACCTTTGCGACGCTTCCAAAGAAGTTCCCGTCGAGATGGCCGCAGGCAGCATCGGCTTCCACCACTCCCTGGCCCTTCACCGAAGCCTGCCCAACCTCAGCGATAAACCCCGCCGCGGACTCGTGATGATCTACCTCCCCGGCAACCTCCACTTCCACAAACCCTGGATCCCCAACCACGGTTTTCGTCAGGTCCGCATCTGAACCTCACTGGTCCAGCCGCCAGTCGGCCTCCGGATTGACGCAAGACCCGAAACTCTGGACGCGGGATGCGCGACCTGAACACCTTTACTTCACCAGAACAAAATGCCCAATCAACGGCAGCGGCTTCATCGTCCCATTTGCCGCATTGATGATCCCCAGGATCGTCCACACCAGCCGCAACCCTCCCAGAATTGGGATCAGGCAAACCAAACCGCAATTCACAAAAGGAATCATCGCGATGACGGCGATCGGCACCGCCATTGCCAGCGTCGCCAGGTACAGCACGGCGCCCTGGTTGGCGTGGTACTTCGCAAACGGCGAATCCTTGGCCGCAATCAAAGGCACTAGGAACAGGATGTCCAGATACGCGATGATCGCGAACACCTTATTGGCGTCCACATCGGCTTTATCCGGCACTGAGGAGTCCTTGTGCGTCGTCACCGGCGCTTTGGCTTCCGGTGCAGTCAGCTTCGGAGCCTCGGCCGCCGCTTGTGGCTGCTCGGGTTCATTTGAAGGCACGGGGTCATTGGGGGGGATCTGCGACATACCGGAATTATCCTCAAAAAGTGAGCTTTGTGCGCTTGCGCGTGCATGTCAATGTACCACAATAGCCCCATGCTTCACGAAACCACTTTCAATCTCCCCCTCCCCGCATCGGCCACCCTCTTTCTCCCCTGGCAGGGTTCCTGGCGCGTGCGTGCAGGCCGGTTCTCCTCCCCCATGACGCTGCAGGGGGCCCACCTGCCCCTCATCGCCTGGCAGGACGCCGGCGCCTGGGGCCTTGCCAGATTCACTCTTCACGAAGACGACGCCGCGTGGGATCTCACGCTCCATCACAGATCCGACCACCTCCACCTCACCCTCGCCGGTCTCTGGAAGCACGCCCAGCCCATGTGGTCCACGCGTACTTTCCCCTCTCAGGAAGCGCTCACCGCCGCCATCCGGGCCACGCTCCCCTCCGCTCCGATTTCCCGCAAAACATCATTTCAGCGTCAATTCATTCTCGACATCCACAACGTCAAAGGCGACCTTGTTCAAACCTTCGACGATGTCACCACCTTCGTCAAAACCCTCGCCGATCTGGGCATCGCTCAAAACACGCTCCTTTACCTCCCCGGTTGGGCTGGTCTCTACGACGGCAACTACCCCGACTACCAGCCCGCCCCCGCGGCAGGCGGCGACGCCGGCCTGGCCTGCCTGGCCCAGGCCGCACGCGACCACGGCGCAACCGTCATCCCCCACTTGAACCACTGGGGCCTTTCCTGCCGCGTCGCCCATCAGTACCCTCAGTTTCACACTCACCAGCTCATCGACCGTCACGGCGGCAAAGCCCGCTGGCCCGGCATCTTCCTCATGGACATGTCCTGGCCCATCGACTACATCGACCCCGCAACCCCTGCCTGGATCGATCACTTCTCCAGCCGGCTCACCCACCTTGAAAAGCTCGGCATCACCGGCGCCTACCTCGATCAGGTTGCCCCACCGCTTGGCGATAACTGGCGCCCCAACACCCGTGCCTTCGTCAAAGCCATCCGCCGACGCCACCCAAACCTCATCCTCGGCAGCGAATCCTTCCACGCCGACGTTGCCTCCGAGTTGGACTTCGCCCAGCTCTGGGGCCCCGTCTGGTCCGCCATGCCTGAGATGCCGCTGATCGAGCCCTCAAGCTTCCTGGCGGACATCGTAGGCCCCTGGCAGCAGATCGTCGGGCACCTGAGCACCCCCGCTCCCTACCCCGCGCCTTACGCCTGGACCAACTTCATGTACCTGGCAAAGCTCGGCCCCAAGGCCTTCCTGGACCATGTCTGGCGCTTCCACCAGCAAAGCGATGTCGTCCCCACGATCCGCCTGGTGACATCATCCAAGTACACCCACAAGAACCTCAAAACCCTTCAGGCCCTGTTTCTCTAGGCTCAACTGATTCCGCCCCTCACAATCCCCCGTACCGGCCATTGAAACACCCTCACCGGCACGGACCCGGACTGCTCCGGATGCGTCACAATCGTGTTGCCCTCATTCAGGAGTCACACTGTTGCATTCTAAATTCACAACCCGTGCGCGTCTGCTTCTTGGGTCCCTTTTCCTGGGTGCCATTACCATCGCCGGCACTCTTGCGTTCAGCCAGGCCTCAGGCCCCTCTACTGATGCCGAAAAAGAATGGGCCGCCACCAAGGTCAAATACCTCGCAGGCAGCCGCGATGAGCACAACCATCACGTCAAGGAGTGGAAAGAAGTCGCGTCCTACACCTTTGAAGACGGCAATCTTCCCGAATCATTCAAAGTCTACGACGGCAAATGGGAAGTTTCGCATGGCAATCTCGTCGCCATATCAGGTGAAAAAGACGGCAACCGGGTGATCAAAATCGCCAACTGCCAATGGCCCGCATTCAAGCTCGAGTTTGACGCCACGCTCACGCCCAACCCCGGCAGCCCTGCGGACAAACTCAGTGACATCGGCGTGCTCTTAAACGCCGACGACAAGACCGGCCACTTTCGCGACGGTTACGGTGTTCTCGCAGGCACCTACGGCAACCAGGCCTCCGTCTTCTACCGGCTCTACATCCCCTATGCCCGCACCGAGTGGTCCCCCGTCGTCCCCGGCAGGAAACACCATGTCGTCCTGGAAGTAGTCAAGCCGCACTTTCGCTACTGGGTCGACGGCAAAATCGTGCTCGACGTCTGGGAACGCACCGGAAAAGCACGCATGGATAACAGCGACTTCATCGACATGGACCCTGCCAAAGCCATGGCGCTCTACACCTATGACAGCGTGCTGGCGGTCGACAACATCAAAATCTCCGTCCCCGTAGGCCCAACCCGCTAATCATTCGCTTGCCTGGGTCCGCGCGCCATGCTCCCGTCTTCGGGAACATGTCCTGATTTCTCTCCTAAACTCACGCCGGCGTAATCAAGTCCAACCCCGCCACATCCGGCGCAACCATCACCCGGCAGCTCTGCAGCCTCGTGCTGTTGACCCACTGCGTCAGCACTTCAAGGCTCATTCGGGCCATCTTCAGGTTGTCGATCATCACCAGCGGACGGTTATCGAATCCAAAGTCCGTCGCGCCTCCCTTGGAGCACCCCACCACCAGCCGATTGGGATCAATGGGCTTGCCTAGATGCTTCGCTGCGATCAAAAAGCCGTTGGCGATCCAGACGTTGGGCACCACATACGCCGTCGCCGGGTCATCCAGGCTCAGAAAGTACTTTGCCGCGTCCATCCCGGTATCCGGGGTATAGGGCATGGTCTTCACCAGCCTGGGGTCAAGCGTGATGCCCGCATCAACCAGAGCATGCCGGTAGCCCGCCATCCACTGGTCGTACCACAGGTTTTCATGCAGTTCCATCGACACAAACCCGATGCGCTTATGTCCTTTGCGGACCACCGCGCGAGTTGCGATCTGCCCCATCAGCCGCATGTCGATCGTCACCTGCCGCCACCGGTGGGACACCAATAGTTCGTCCCCCTGGTGATTGCCCATCAGCAGCGTCGGCACAGGCAGCGCCGAGGCGTAATCCATCAGCTTCGACCGGACATACCCATCCAGGATCACGCCATCCACGCCCTGCACGGCCTGGGCGATGCCTTCCATCTGGACGGATTCATCGCCCGGCCCTACCACCGCCACCTCGATCTTGCAGCCAAGCTCTTTGCCCTCCTGGGCCAGATGCTGCACCCAGGGTGTCCACCCCATGGAAAGCTGTGTGGCCTTGTCGTACCCCACCATCGCCACCCCGATGCGTGTCACTTTCCCCTTAGTCGCGGGCGTCTTGCCCAGCCCCTGCATCCGTTTGCGTCGGGGGGTGTAATCCATCTCCCGGCAGATATCCAGCACCCGCAGCCTGGTCTGCGGGCTGATATCCGGATAATCACTCAACGCCATGGACACCGCGGAGACCGAAATCCCAGCCACCTTCGCGATATCTTCAAGTTTCACTTTGGCCATTTAACACCCTCCCGGGATTGTGCCTAGCGTAACATCTCAGAACCAACTTCGAGGTCCACCATGCCTAAATTGTTCACCTCTTGGCAGGCTTTCGCACTGGGTTCAGCGTTCTTCGCCGGGCTCACCGCCATTTTCGGGAAGCTCGGCGTCGCCCGGCTCAACTCAAACCTCGCGACGTTCATCCGCACGCTGGTCATCCTCGCACTCATCTCCCTCATCCTCACATGGAAGGGAGAATGGGAGGCGCCCAAGTCGCTCCCCGCGCGTGATGCAACGTTTCTGATCCTCTCCGGCATCGCCACCGGGCTCTCCTGGCTTTGCTATTACCGGGCGCTTCAGATTGCCCCCGCCTCCAAGGTAGCCCCTGTTGACAAACTCAGCGTTGCCTTCGCCGTCATCCTGGCCATCCTCTTCCTGGGTGAGCCCCTCACCTGGCAGGTGGCAGCGGGTACTTGTCTGGTTGTCGCCGGAGCGGTGGTGATGACCCTGTGAATTGTCCTGAGCCCTCAACGCAACCGCCCTGACCTGATATCATTCTTCCCAGATGGACCCGGTACGTCCATCCACCTCTCGCGGGCATTCAAGACTTACACGCTCGGGACTCCTGCCATGAAACAAGCCGGCTTCGGCATGACCAACGTCGGACGCGTCCGCGACCACAACGAGGACAAACACCTCATCGCCCAGGACCTGGGCATGTACATTGTCAGCGACGGTCTAGGCGGTCACGCCGCAGGCGAAGTGGCCAGCGAAATGGTCTGCGCCACCATCGGCTCGTTCATCAAAGACAACAAACACGTCCTCTTCGACTACGCCAAAAACCCCACCAACGACAAGCGCCAAAAAGCCCTGCGCCTCGTACGCGAAGCCATTGATCAGGCCAGCAACACCATCAACATGGAAGCCGAGCTGGACGTCCAGAAACGCGGGATGGGTGCCACCCTCGCCATGGTCATCGTCACCGGCAACAACGCCATCGTCGCCCATGTGGGCGATTCACGCGTCATGATGTTCCGCGATGACAAGTGCCATCAGCTCACCGAAGACCACTCCAGCCTCTCCGAGCAGCTCAAAAAGGGCGTCATCACCGCCGATGAAGCCATCCGCACGCGCATCAAGTCTCGAATCACCCGCTGCATCGCCCACAACATCTCCTCCGACCCTGACCTTCTCCACGTGGAGCTTGCCCCCGGCGACCGCTTCCTCCTCTGCACCGACGGCCTGACCGACTACACCAACACCACCGAGCTCCCCAACATCTGCAAGGTGCTGCGCCCCGCCCAGTGGCCCGCCATGCTCGTCGACCTGGCCAATCAGCGAGGCGGCAAGGACAACATCACCGCCGTCGTCGTCGCCATCGACGCCGACCAGGAAGCCTCCCAGAGCGTCAACCCCTCATCCAAGATCGACGCCCTTCGTCGGATCCCCCTCTTCCACGAACTCTCTTACCGCGACCTTCTGAAGATCATGGGCGCCTGCGAGATGCGTAAGTACAACGCCGGCGAATACGTCGTCAAAGACGGCGAGCTCACCGGCGGGCTCTATGTCATCGTCGCCGGCAAAGTCCAGGTCAGCAAAGCAGGCCGCCCCCTGGCTGAACTCGCCCCCGGCGACTTCTTTGGCGAAATGAGCCTTCTGGACAACGAACCACGCTCCGCCGACGTCACCGCCACCCAGCCCACCTGGCTCCTTTCCATCGGCCGTGATGACTGCCGTCTCATGCTTCGCGACAACCCCGTGCTGGGCTCCAAGATGCTCTGGGCCTTCTGCCAGATCTTGAACACCCGCCTGCGCCACGCCAACAAGCAACTGGCCAGCTCGCACTCGCAGTCCAGCTCCCACAACACCGGCATCATGCCCGCCATCAGGCCCCAGGACCCCGTCCCGCTCGACCCCAGCGCAGAAATCCGCCTCAGCCCAGACTAATCCTCTGGTAGGGCGCGGCCGAGTCCACGAGGCCCACCACCCCGGCCCCAAGACCCCAAAAAACCTACCCTCACCCACCACGCTACACCCCTCATGGGAATTCCCCCTACTCAGTAGCCCATGCTTTTGTCCGTGTAAACATCCCTTCATCCGATGCATTCCCAGCAATCAACCATGGCTCTCAAAAAGGTTTAGCTGTTTTACGCCCCTTCGCGGTCCATATGGTTATCGCATCTGAAAAAGTTCGGCCTGAGCATCTGGTGCAGGCGCCTGATATCACAGACATCGCAAGCCCAGGCGGTTTTCCTGTTGTTTCCTTGCTTTCACTTGTCCGGATGAAACTCACTTCTTTTCGCGACAAAGACCGCACTCATCTACGCGACATGCTTGAAATCGGCCTGATCGATGAAACCTGGCCAATCCGTTTCACCCCAGAACTGGCGGCCCGATTGCAACAACTCATTGACACTCCAGATCAATAATCCTCACTTCCACTCCCCCATTACCGCCAGACATGATCTGAACCAAAAACCATCATTGGCGATCTCCCCGCGTTCTTCGTACGGGCTATCGACAAATCCATCAAACTTTCCCGTCTCATAGACGACTACCTGAAACTCTTTCCCCACATAGCCTTCTTCAAGTTCCTGCTTCTCTTTTGCTGTGAGTTCCTCATGTTTCTTGCCATATTTAATCACTGACAGGTTGTAAGGGTTGTCCGCCAGGGGCCCGCTTTGATACATCTCTTTGGATAACGCCATCACAAGAGGCGCTTCTGGCTTTTTTCCTTCAACCTCTGTCACCCTGAAAAAATACCGACCCTCCGCCGCCTTAAATCCCAGCTCATGCCCCGCAATCACCACACCTTTCACCCGGACCGCCACCCCAAGGTCAACGCCCAGTTCTCCAAGAACCTTTTGCCCTCGAATATCATTGACATGAAGTTGCCTGCTTGCGGACATCGCCGCCGGCGCAGTTGTCTCAATCACGCTCGGTAAAGACACGTTCGCTCTATTTGATGGCGGCGAGGTCGCCGCCACTGGCTCCGAACGCCCATCCCATTCACCAGCCAACACTCCTAAACCAAACGCAATCCCTCCCACCAGAAGCAAAGTCATTTTCATAACTCTTCCCCGTCATTGAATATCCATCATTCCCTCAATCATACGCTACCCACCAACCCCCTTTTCACGTCATAATCTCCCCATGCCCAACACCCCCAAGCCCATCTCCCTCACCAGCATCCTCGACGCCGACAATGCAGGCGTCTTCGACATCGTCACCAAAGGCGCAGGTCCCACCGGCTCGCTCCCGCTGACCGAAGACATGCTGCGCAACTGGGCCTCCGGCGACATATTCGGCATGACCTTAAACGCCGGCATGGGCTGGGAGCCAAGCGAGCTCAACCGGCCCGAACACCTCATCCTCAGCACCTCAGGCGGCCTGCGCGCCGATGACGGCAAACCCATCGCCCTGGGCTACCACACCGGCCACTGGGAAGTCGGCCTTCTCATGCAGGCCGCCGCCCACGAACTCAAAGCCCTCGGCTGCCTCCCCTTTGCCGGCTTCTGCACCGACCCGTGCGACGGCCGAACCCAAGGCACCAAGGGCATGATGGACTCCCTCCCCTATCGCAACGACGCCGCCATCATCTTCCGCAGGCTCATCCGCTCCCTTCCACGGCGCTCGGGCGTCATGGGCGTCGCCACGTGCGACAAGGGCCTTCCCTCCATGCTCATGGCTCTCGCCGGTGTGCCCGATCTTCCCGTCATCATCGTGCCAGGCGGCGTCACCCTCCCCGCTGAAAACGCCGAAGACGCCGGCAAAGTCCAGACCATCGGTGCGCGTTTCTCTCACGGCCTCATCAGCCTGGAAGAAGCCGCCGCCATGGGTTGCCGCGCCTGCGGCTCCCCCGGCGGCGGATGCCAATTCCTCGGCACCGCAGCCACCTCCCAGGTCATCGCCGAAGCACTCGGCCTCTCCCTCCCGCACTCAGCTCTCGCCCCCTCCGGCCAGCCCATTTGGCTCGACATGGCCGTCCGCTCCGCACGTGCCCTCTCCCACATGGCACAGTCCAACATCCTCGGAAAACACATCCTCACTTCACGTTCCCTCGAAAACGCCATGGTCGTCCACGCCGCAGTCGGCGGTTCCACAAACCTCCTCCTCCACATCCCCGCCATCGCCCATGCCGCAGGCCTCCCTCGCCCCACCTACGAAGACTGGACCCGGCTAAACAAACAAGTCCCCCGCCTCGTCGACGCCCTGCCCAACGGCCCCGTCGGCCACACCACCGTCCGCGTCTTCCTCGCAGGCGGCGTTCCCGAAGTCATGCTCCACCTGCGCAAGCTCGGTCTGCTGGACCTGGACTGCCTCACCGTCACCGGCCAGCCTCTGGGCGATGTGCTGGACTGGTGGGAAGGCTCCGACCGCCGCCGGGCGCTCAAAGAGCAGTTAAAGCTCCGCGACGGCATCGACGCCAGCGACGTCATCATGTCCCCCACCTCGGCCAAGTCCAAAGGCCTTACTTCCACCACCACCTTCCCCAAAGGCAACCTCACCCCCGAAGGCTCAGTCATCAAGTCCACCTCCATCGACGCCACCATGGTCGATGCCGACGGCGTTTACCGGAAGATCGGGCCTGCCCGGGTCTATGTCACCGAAGATGAAGCCATCGCCGCCATCAAATGGGGTAAGGTCAAAAAGGGCGATGTCATGCTCCTGCTCTGCCGCGGCCCCTTGGGCGCCGGTATGCCCGAAACCTATCAACTTACCAGCGCCCTCAAGCATCTCCCCTTCGGCAAGCACGTTGCCCTCCTCACCGACGGTCGCTTCTCGGGCGTCTCCACCGGCGCATGCGTCGGCCACATCGGCCCCGAAGCCCTCGCCGGCGGTCCCATCGGGAAAGTCAAGGACGGTGACCTCATTCAGATCATCATCGACCGGGTCAACCTTACCGGCTCCATCGATCTCATCGGCGAATCCACCACCTCGCCCGCAGCCTCCCACCCCAAGCCGGACTTGCTCGACCAAATGGTCAAAGACCCTGTCTTCACCCCCGCGGGCTACCGCCGCTTCACCCCAAAAGAAGGCATTCAGGTTCTTGAAGCCCGCAACGCCCGCCCGGACCTCGCCGCAGACCCCGAGCTCCCCGCAGACACCCGTCTCTGGGCAGCCCTCCAGTCCGTCTCAGGCGGCACCTGGGGCGGATGCGTCTACGACGACCAGGCCCTCATTAAAGCACTCAAACGCTAAAACGACACCTATCGGTGTTTTCAAGCAACCGCCTGAGTCACGCAAAAACCAATCCTCGCTCACCTTATCAAGCCCCTGATAATGAGCGACAGCACATAGCCGGGGGCAAGCGGGTATTCCCGCGCAGCGCCCGGTAAATGGCATTTGTAATTGCTCATCTTTCTGCGGCCTCGATAGTCGCGGAAAGATCTCTGCCTAAACCCCTCAAATAACTCGACACCCATATTTCTCAACATATCACGACTTTTGTGCCATCCCCCCTCGCCTACACCTCCCGCACGTCCATCACCACATCCAACCCTTCCACCGGCTCCACACTTTTCACCATCAGGCAAACATGCCTCGGGTACGGAATCGGATCATCCCACCCACACGCCACCAGCGAATGGCTTTCTCTTTTCTCCTGAGCCACCACCAAAGGTGTCGAGCTTGTAATGGTCACCATCGCGTCCGGCATCGCGACCTGAAACACCCGCCCTCGCTGCTTCACGTCGATGATCACATCTTCCTGCACACCCAGGTGCCAGCGAAACAGCAGCACCTCCTTCATCCCTTGCTTGAGCGTCACGTAATCCCGCACCATCAGGGAGCGTAAATCCCAGTGCACATCCCGCTCCCATCGCGCAACGTCTTCATACCCGGCGCTCACATCCACGCTCACATGCCCGCCTTGGGCATCCAGCTTGTGGGTCACAATCCCAGCCACCGTTCCTCGCTTTTGCCACCCCGGCACCACCGGTCGATTCTCTCCTGCCGGCGGCGTATTCAACCCCACCTGCAGCACATTGTGCCCTGCGCCGCTTGCGAACCATCGGCCTAATTCCGGATGGTGATAAGCAGGCGTGCCTGTTTCAATAAACACCGGCTTCCCATGCAGAATAAAGCTCACATGTCCCCGGTCTTCATGGTCATGTTGATCCGTCGCATGCCCGCCGCGCACCCACAACCCCGTAGCGTTTTCTTCCCAGCTTGATCGCCAGTTCACACGGGTCGCCCGTTGATAAGTGGCGAACAACGCCGGCTCTTTCGCCAACTCCGCCATCCCTGCGGTCGCAGCCAATCCCACCACATCTTTTAACGGCCCGTCCAGCAGATGGGTAAGCGCCCACGCCGCATAAGGATCACCGGCAAACACCACGCCTGCACCTAAAATCTCGCGCACATGCTTGCAGTCGCGCTTGATGATTCCAGAAGCAAACGCATCAAACGCATTGATGCCAAAGCCTCCCGGCATCAGGTGATGCACAGCCCACAGGCAAAACCGTTTCAGGAATGGGCAGTTGATGGCCCGCTCATCCCCATTCACCGCCATGGCATGCGCCGCATGAAAAATGGAAGTCACGGTGAACGACGCATAGTCGAGCCCTTCTTCAAACTCACCGGCCTCCCCATGCGCGTCAATCGCCAAAAGCAGGTTCGCCACCCCCATCTCATACGCCTCGGCGTGCTTTTCCTTCCCCAATATCAGGCACGCCCGCACCAGCCCTTCGGTCGGCAGCACCCATTGGTTCGTCAGCACATTTTTCCCTCTGACAAACCACTGCCTGCGCGCTTTCCAATCCCCCGTGATCTGCTGAATCTCCGCCTCCAACTGTGCATGCAGCTTCGCCACAAGTGAGGCAGGAATCGTCTCGCCATCCACAATATCCAACACCGTGCCGATCGCCCGCACCCCAGTACCCGTTGCCAGCCAGCTCCCATCCTTGCCGTCCGCAGGCAGCTTTGCCTTGGCGTGATAACACGTCCAACCCGGACGCTGAAGCGGGCTCCACGTGGCCACTTCTTCCAACTGCGCCAGCAAGCGCTTCTTAAAATGCGCCTCTCCCGTCAAAAGCCAGGCCGCAGCCAGAACCGGCATCTCCTCGCCCACCAGCCGGTTGGTGGCATGATCAGACATCGCTAGCGCAAATGTCTCTTTGATCTCCGGCCCCAGCGTATTCGACCGGCCATCCAGCCACGTCCGATGCTGTCCCACATCTTCCAGCTTGTATACCCTGCGCACCAAAGGCAGCGCCAATACCTCCCGTGCCTGCGCCACCACAGCCTCTCGAATCGCACCCGCCGCTGGGTTTGCCTGGGCAGCCCGGATCATCTGGCCCCAATTATGCACCTGCTTAGCCTCGCCGCCGGTGTTAAGCGTATTATCCATGACTAAGAAGGTACTCATTCTCTCACGGCTTGCCTCCCAATGAACACCCCAGAAGCCCAACCTATCCCGCCGGAGCCTGACTCCGCGCCATCAGCCCCCTCCTCTTTGCCCTGGCTCACCTACGCCATCGCTGCGCTCTGTGCCGCTATTTTCTTCGATAACTTCTTACGGCTGAACATCCTTCTCGGCTTCATCTCAGACCTCGCCAACCTCAAGGTATTTGGCCAGTATTGGCTGCTTTTGGCCAGCGCCTTTATGCATGTTGACCCGCTTCACGCGGCATTCAACATCTATTGGGCGTTAATCCTCTTTCCCGTCCTCGAGCGCCAGATGGGCTGGCAACACTTCCTGCTCTTTATCCTCTGCTCCGCGTTTGTGAGCTCATCCTTTCAGCTTGCCACCGGCCATTCCGGCATCGGGCTTTCTGGGGTCATCTATGCCGCCGTTGGATACATCATGCTCATGCGCAAGAAGATTCCTTACTTCCAGGTGGTGCTGGACGACAATCTGGTTCGATTCTTCATCGTTTGGCTCTTCGCCTGCATTGTGCTGACCTGGTTGGGCATTCTTAATATCGGCAATGCCGCGCACTTCTCGGGCTTCTTCTTTGGGATCGCCGTCGCCGGCGCGTTCGGGGTGAACTACAAGCGCCCGCTGCTCACTGCGGTGATGATTGCCATGTTCCTCTTCGCATTCATTCCCCCCGTCTGGACCCCATGGCTTAACCTTTGGTGAGCCCAGCGACCTTGCTTCTCACTTGCGCCCGGCCTTGATGACAAAAAAGCCTGCCATAAGCAAAATCGCCAATCCCAATCCTCCCACCCCCAGCAGCGCTCCGAGCTTCCAGCCCGTGAAGAGAAACGAAATATAGCTTGCTGCACTGCCGATCAGGCAAGCGATCGCAATCCATGGAATCACACCTGATGCGTTCATTGCCTTTGCCCCATCCGATCCGAATCTTCTGCGCCCCGGCCAAGCCTCTCAATGCTGCTCGCTGGACTCGGCAACCCGGAAAGCCGCCAGCACTTCGGTGAATGTCTTGCACTCCATCACCTTCTCGCGCATTTCTTTGTGGGAAAACAATCGGGCAATCTGCGCCAGCAGTTGGACCTGCATGCTCGGGTCATGCTCCGGGGTCAGGATCATGATGATCAATTTCGCAGGCTGGCCGTCCGTGGCCTGAAAATCGATGCCCTCACCGCTACGGCCGAAGATAATGATCGGCCGGTCCAGATTCTGCAGTTTTGCGTGTGGAATGGCGACTTGTCCCGGCAGGCCCGTGTGCAGCAGCGTTTCCCGGGCCCACACGGTTTCAATGACCTGTTCCTTATTCACGCCGCTGGGAACGGGAATCACGGACACGCACTTGGCCATTTCCTCGATCACTTGCCTTGCCGTCCGGCTGGCCAGTGCGCCCACAAAAGCCCGTTCGGCAAGCAGATCTGAGAATCGCCGGGTCGGTTTCTTGCCGATCATCCGTTGCATGATCGGCCCTGCCATCAGGCTCGTCACCAGCGCCATGATGATCAGCGCGATCAGCATTTCCTCATTGATCAGCCCATGCGAAAAAGCAATCTGTCCGAGGATGATTTCCATCGCCCCGCGTGCAGACATCCCAAACCCGATCCCGATGCTGTGCTCGCGTGAAAGCCCTGCTTTACGCGCGCCCCAGTAGCAGCCAAACACCTTGCTGACAATTGCCACGATCAGCACAAACAGCACGATCTTCCAGTTGAAGTTGTCGTAGAAGTTCAGCCGCAGACCAATCGTCGCCAGGAACACCGGGGCAAAGATATAGGTAATGAACTGGTGAATCACTTCCCGGGTGCGCTCACGCAGGTGGGGCGAATCGCCCAATGCAACTCCAGCGAAGAATGCGCCGAAGATCGCATGAATCCCGAAAAACTCCGTCAGCGCTGCGCAGGCGAAAGTGATTACGAAAACAAAACCGATCACACCGCCCGGCCAGCTCAGGTGCGCCTGCACGTGCGGCAGGATTTTATGGAAAAACCAGCGCCCGCCAGTCATCATCAACGCGCTGAATATCAGTGTCAGCACGATGGTTCCGGCCACACCCGCGCTCAGCGCCCATGCCGAAGGCATCAGGTGTGAAACCGCATTCCCCAAAATCCCTGTCAACGTGCTTTGGTCGCCCCCTTCCGCGCCGGACATCAGGGCCAGCACGATTGCAAACCCCATCCAGCCGATCAAGTCGTCCACCATGGCTGCGGACATGATCAGCGCGCCCATTTCAGTTCTGAACAGGTTCAGGTCCAAAAGGGTTTTGGCGATCACCGGCATCGCGGTGATTGAAAGCGCAATGCCCAAAAACAGTGAAAACGTCAGTTGGTCGGCCTTCTCGC
Organism: uncultured Phycisphaeraceae bacterium; assembly: GCA_964542875.1. Classification (GTDB taxonomy): domain Bacteria; phylum Planctomycetota; class Phycisphaerae; order Phycisphaerales; family Phycisphaeraceae; genus CAZGOM01. The sequence continues at coordinate 67,649 of CAZIWA010000006.1, read as the reverse complement.
CCATGCCAAGCTGCGTATGAAACAGGGCGCCGGCAGCGGCACCGAGAATGAACGGAAAAACAATCCCCGCAAGGCTGACCGAAAGCGCACTCTTACCCTGGCGAATCACCGAACGAATATCCACTTCCATCCCTGCCACCATCAGCAGCAGGGCTACGCCGATGGTGGTGAAGCCGGACAAAGCTACTTTCGCCGGGTTCCCCGATGCCGAAGGAAACAGCCACGCGTGCGCGTTTGGGAAAATCCCCCCAAGCAGCGTCGGTCCCAACACCACGCCTGCAAAAATCTCACCGATCACACTCGGCTGGTTGAACCACCTGCAAAGTTCACCCAAAAGCCGGGCGCTGGCCAGCAACACGGCCAAGCCTAAAAAAAGCTGGGTGATCTCTAAAGATCCTAGTCCACCTGCCGCCAGGGTTGCCATCATGCCCAGCCTGCCAATCAAAAAACGGTCTGTTACAAAGCCGGTAATGCCGGCGTCCAGGGTGCCAACCGACAGATTTGTGCCACAAAATGCCCCTTACGGGCGGCGAACATAATAGCCGGGCCACTGCCTCAAAAGTGAGCTTCGAAAACAAAAAATGACCATCACTCCAATGAAAATCGGCCGCGTGGTTAAGCCCGCGCGGCCGACTCCTTAAATCCATCTGACTCACTCAGCGAACCGACGGCGTTGGGTCACCACGACCGTTCCAATAGCCGTTGTCGTACACCCCATCGCCGTTGAAGTCGTCGATCTCGGAAATCTTCTTCACACCGGCATGCCCATCGGCAAAGATAAAGCCCGGTACGCCATTGTTCCTCGGCGCAGGGTACACACGCCACGAATAGCTGTAAGAGCCCAGCGGGTTTGCCGCCAGATCAGCATCCGAATTCGCCGCATCCGTACGGTACCACTTGCCGATCTTCCGGCCATAGTTCACCGAATACAGTGGAGGATCAAGCGCATAAGAATTGCCGGAAGGCACCGCCGTCGGCACACCATTGCGATGCCCCGCGGAGTCCCCCGCCACCACCGTGTTGGCCGGATCAAGAATGTCTTTTTCAAGCTTCGCCATGTAAGGCTTGGTCGTCACAGCGCCGGCGGTCAGGCCCGCTTCCCAGCCCAGATATTGCATGTTGTAGCCGTAACCGCCCCACTTCTTCCGGCCGTACACGCCTTCAAACACAATATTCAAGTTCAGCTTTTCAAGCTCCACCTGGTCCACCATCGGGCTGGTGTAGAGTTTGGGCTCCGGCGCATACCGGTAGATGTAATCGACCCAGTGCGTCCTCCGGGTCAACGCTGTCGCATTGGCGCTTGTGATCAACGGTGTCGCCAACCCTGCCCCGCCAGCCGAAACCGCGGCAGAAAGCGTCGCCGAATCCGAGAACGCCTGCAGTGATTCGCCCAGCGTCGCCGGATTCCGGTCGACGATCTCGCCCGTCGCGATGTAGTTCCCCTCATGCGGGAAAAAGAAATACTTGAAGTCGTTGAGGTAATACCCCGTCGCAGCCCCCATCTGACGCTGATTGCTCAAGTTGATCGACACTTTGGCCGAATCTCTTGCCTTGGCCAAAGCCGGCAGCAAGATGCCGATCAAAAGCCCGATGATGCCAACCACCACCAAAAGCTCGATCAGTGTGAACCCATTACGGTTGTTGCGCTTCATTTTTGTGTTTGCCCCTGCTCTAGTGATTGAGAATCGCTTTCAAAGCGAGAGCAGGATACTGATTTGCAGTCGCAATTAAAATTTACTTAGAAGTGCTTATTGGGACAAAAAATCCAACAATAGAATTAAAATATTCCAAACAAAAAACAAATAATTCAATTTTGAGAACAAAACTCAACCCAGCCGCCTGCATTTACCCGTGCTCGTTCAAATGCCGCCCAAGTGACTTAACCTACGAGCTTTGTAGCCTTTACAACACATTCTTTATGGCCCAACATCACCTTGACTTCTCACATGACCTCAAAAAACGTTGATTTTTCTCAAAAATGCAACAAAAATTCCGCGCTTTAGGGGAAGAATTCCGTTCACCGGCCCTCGTGTTTTCTTGCCCCGCCGCTCAATACCATGCAAACGGCTCGTTCCTCGGATACCCGCCCGGAACACGCGCCCACCTATGGAAGACATTCCACCGGACGAATTCCACACGTCCATCGACAAATGAACTGTTGAAGCCCGTTGCCCCGGTCTTTTCATAGTACTTGTCCGTGTCGTACCCGGTTGAAGCGAAAATCGGTGCAGGCGCACCATGCCGGTAGGCGGAAAGCCCCTGCCAGCCCCAGATCAGGTCAAACCCCATCGCCGCGTTGTCAGCCGACCAGAACGTCGCCGACGGGTATTTCACTTCCTCCAGCCGACGCGAACAGTACTCGTCATACCCGCCAAAAACCGCCACCAGATATTTCTTCCCGGAAACCGGATCGATCATCAGATCTGCATTGAATCCATATGACTGAATCCCTCCCATAAACACAAAAGACGCGCCATGGGCCCAGGTATCTGGCGTGCCCGAAGCGATCAGCGGCTCAAACCCATCAGACGCGGGGCAATAAAACACATGCTGCCTCGAATTAAGCGTCTGCGCCGTGTACCCCAGATAGGTCAACATCAGGCTTGTCGGCGTTGGATTATTGGACGGAAAATAGCCTTTGTTTTCCGTCTGATATAAAGTGGTCGCCAGGCTTGTCTGCTTCAGGTTCGCCGCGCACCGCATGATCTTGGCTGAATCACGGGCTCGGCTCAGAGACGGCAGCAACAGCGAAACCAGCACACCGATAATGGCCACCACCACCAGCAGTTCAATCAGCGTGAACCCCGCGCGTGCATCCCTGGCCCCGACGCCAGGGATGCACGCGGCCGACTCACCGGCATATTGCCGACGGCACGCAAACGTCAATAAGGTTCTTGTGCTGATCATAAACAATTCCTTGGAAAAATAGACAAAGCATCAGAAAGGCCGACGTCATGCAATATCCCAACATAAGCCTTCCAAACACTCCATCAAGCCGCTGAACAGGCCAATTACTATCGATAATCGGCCATGACCCGCTGGCGATCTCCCCACTAAAAAATCAACACAATGCCCCTTCCGTGTTATCCCGCACACATAAAGATGGTAATTTGTGGGTCGCTTCGTCAGCGGCAACTCAGGTTTGGCGTCCTTTCCAACCCCCAAGCCTCCAGAGGAATGTTTTCAATGGCCAATTCCCCTCAGCCGATCGTGCTGCTGATCGATGATGACCCGGACTTCTTGGCCATCAGCCGTATTTTTCTTCAACGCCATGGCTATCTCTGCGTCCTGGCCAGTGATTGGCGAAGTGCCCAGCAGGCCCTCGCCGCCACCACTCCAGTCGCCATCCTTCTGGATAAAAACCTCGGCGATATCGACGGCATGTCCCTCATTCCCGAAGTTCAGCGGCTCGCCCCCAACTCCTGCGTCATCCTCATGACCGCCAACGCGCCCGTCGACCTGGTCGTCGGCGCCATCAAAGCCGGCGCTTTCGACTTCGTCGGCAAGCCCATCGACGAAGGCCGCCTTCTAGCCACCCTCGCCAAGGCCGTCGAACACCAGCGCCTGCGTACCAAAGTCCAGGACCTTGCCGGCTCAAAAGCCGATGAAGACCACTTTGAATCCATCGTCGGAAAATCCGCCCCCATACGAACCGTCTACGACACCATCCGAAACGTCGCCCATGCTGACGTCAGCGTGATGATCGCAGGTGAATCCGGCACCGGCAAAGAACTCGTCGCACGCGCCATCCACAACCGCTCAAACCGCAAATCCAGCCCGTTTGTCGCCATCAACATGGCCGCCTTGCCCGACGAATTGATTGAATCCATCCTCTTCGGGCATGAAAAAGGCGCCTTCACCGGCGCTGATAAAAACCATCCCGGCGCTTGCGGCGAGGCCGAATCCGGCACGCTCTTTCTCGACGAAATCACCGAGATGCCCATCGATCTCCAGCCCAAGCTCCTGCGCTTTCTTCAGGAACGCACCTACCGGCCCGTGGGCGCGCGCCAAGACAAAACCTCCAACGTCCGCGTACTCGCCGCCACCAACCGCGACCCTCTCTCGGAAGTCAAAGCCGGCCGATTCCGGCTCGACCTTTACTACCGGCTTAATGTCGTCCCCATCTACCTCCCCGCCCTGCGCGACCGAGGCGGCGATATTGAACTCCTCGCCCTCCACTTTCTGGGCGTCATGAGTAAGCGTTACCACAAAGCCTTCACACACTTCACCCCCGAGGCGCTCTATAAACTCGCCCGCTGCCCTTGGCCAGGCAACGTACGCCAGCTCTACAACGTCGTCGAGCGAATCGTGGTGCTCAACGCTGGTCCCGTGATCACGGTTGAAATGCTCCCGCCTGATTTGAACTGGTCCATGAATGGCTCGGAAAACAGCACGGCGATCAAGCCAGATGCGGCCAAACCCCAGACCAGCGCAAAGCCTCAGGACGACCAATTGCAATCCTCCGGTGATGCCGATCAGATCATCCCGCTCGAAGAGCTCGAACGCCGCGCCATCCTAAGCGCAGTCAAAGCGTGCCAGGGCGCGGCGTCCATCGCCGCAGCCAAGCTCGGTATCTCGCAATCCACGCTGTACCGGAAGCTCAAGGAATACGAAGGGTAAATCCCGCCAATGCAGGATGCTCCAGCTTCGTCTTCACATGCCCCCACGCCTTCACCGCATCAACCGCATCCATGTCGGGCACAAAGCCAAAATCCAGATAAACCTTGATCGCACCGATCCGCCCCACACTGGTGTCCAGATAGGCCTGGTCATGCCACTGCGCAAGCTTCCCCATCGCAAAGCTCATCATGGATCGAGCCAATCCCTTGCCTTGAGAAGCCTTCTTCACCGCTACCCAGTGAATCCGCCCCCATGCTCCGCCTTTGAAGTTCGGCGCGTTCCAGGCGCTGATCGTGCCTTGCGCAGACCCGTCTGGCCCGATCAGCAAGAAGCATCGCTGGGGAATCGCGGCCTCGTCTTCACCAAACTGTTTCATGAAAAGCCCAGGTTCGATCTTCACAAACGGCTCCGCATCCAGCCATACCTCTTCCCACAATGCAGCATCTGACGTGCTCATCGCGCGCATGGAATAGCCGGCCGGAAACGGAACCTCAGGCAGCCCCGCCATCGTCGGCCGAATCAGCCACACCGGGCATGTCGGCGGAATCTCGCTCACACCTGCCATCTTTAAAACTCCGTGAAGTACTTGATCCGTTCCGACCCCATTTCAGGCACCAGATATTCCTTCTTCCAACTCCCCTGATACGTATCCACGAATCGCTGGTAAAACGCTTTCGCCTCAGGCGTGCACCCCTCAAGATATCCCGGCTTTTGGAACCAAGGCTGATAGGTGCACACATACCCACGCCAATCCAGCAGCCATTTGGCCGTCGCGATCCGCGGATACGCCACCCGGCCAAATGAGATCGCAATCGTCCGCCTGGGCACCCCGACGTAGTACATCCCACGATGGATCGCATTCACATGAAAAAACGCCAAATCCCCCGGCATCAGCTTGATCGGGAAACGCCCGGGCATGTGTTCTGACGTCGCATCCTGCGTTCGAATACGCAGTTCCTCCGGCGTGTCCCAACGGTTATGCGTTCCCGGCACAACCTCCGTCGCCTGTGTCGGCAAAAGTGGAATATGCATATGCAATTCCCGAGGCGGGTCCGCCTCCTCCATCACCGCTTTCTTCTGTCCCTCAAGGTCCACACCGGGAAAAAATTGGCAATCACGATGCCACGTGCCAATTCGCGTCTCACCAGGCGGATCAATGTAGTAATTCACCTGCATCATCACCGCATCATCGGCAAACACATCCCGGATCACATTCATCACCGTCGGGTCCGCCACGGCATTCAAAAGCTCCGCCAATCGACCCGGCTCCCGCCGATGATATTTGGGGTGATTCAGATGGATCATGCACCATGCGGTCGGCTTGTAGCAATATTCCATCGGCTCGCTCTCAGGCGTGCTCTGTTCCTTCCATTGCCCAAAAGCCGACTCGCATATCTCGTAAAGCCGCTTCACGCGCTCCTGCGAAAAAGCCTGCGGCAGCACCAGATAACTCTGTTTCTTCCAAGCTTCGCGGTACCCCATTTGTCACTCCATGAAAGATATGTAGAGACAAGTTACTCAAATTGACTCTCCCAAACCATCTCTTGATACCAGGCCACCCTGCCCTCTTCCTCTCGCGCGGCGCCGCGCGGAACTCCTCGGCGTCGGCCTGACGGCCGCTCCATTCACATATCTGATAAACATTTGATGATTGTTTGAGCATTGCACCGACAGCATGCCCCGGCTCGTCCGAATCAGCCTTTTCTGAGCGATCACATGAGCAAATCAGCGAAAGATTCTCAATTATGTACGGCTGAAAGACTCTCAATTTTCAAATTGATTCTCATTTTGACACTATCTCAGTTTTCATTTTGATAAACATTCAACCTCATTCACCTGGCAAGACATGCTGTTGCATTTTATTTGCGGCTTTGGGCGAGAAAACACTCATTTAATGTTTTTTCACTTCGCTATTCGTCTCTGGCACGTACATTGCAATAACCCTCATGTCGGAAGAGAGAGTGACAAGTGAATAACGAATCAGCGTGTTGAATTTGGAGCCTCCGGGCCCTGTGTGCCCCCCTCCCCCCTGTAGCCCTCCCTGTCCGGAGGCTCCTTCAACACGCTGATTCGGGATCACCTAGGGGACTCGCCAGACCGGCCTGTGAGACCTCGACGGACTTTGCCTCCCTGACTGCGGCATTCGTCCTAAACGCGCCCCGGAAGCGCTTACCGAGCCTCCCAGACCCTATGGCCCCCCTCAGCAACAATCGTGGCGGGCAAACATGACCCAGTACGTCAGACCTGCTCACCACTGTTCGTTATACGGCTCGCAACCATGCGGGCCGGAAAGAGTACGCCCCCTGCACATGTGCGACCATGTCCGTCGCACCCCAAGCCCTGGGCTCTCTTTCGCCTCGAAGCCTGAATCTAAAGCATCTGGCTAGACTACGCAGTCAAACCAGGGACTCAAGATCCAAGGCTTCCACAGACTCGGATCATCACCGCGATCCGGGCTCTCAGTGACCATCCGCGCCATCCAAAGGGCGCTTTAAGATACGCCGACAGGCCCGCCAGTGCCTGTCGCCCAATCAACGCCCGGCATGTATGGAAACATGCCGGGCGTTATCGTTTTACAAAACGACCCAAGTAGAGAAGCCCAGTCCGCGAGGTCACCGCGCCACGCTCAAGCCCCTTCGACGCATGAATCACCACTAAAGCGTCGCCATCAAACCGGAACTCTTATATCTTCAACAAACATTCTTGCGCCGCATCGAATGCCCAATAAAAAAACCGGGCGCATGGTTGTCCATGCGCCCGGTCTTATTGCTGTATCAGGTCTGTTAAGACCGTCTCAGACCATCAAACTCAGGCCGCTGCCTTCTTGGGAGCCTTGCCGGCAGCCGAGAGAGCCTTCTTGGCCTGGTCGACGATCAGGTCGAAAGCGGAGGGGTCCTGGATGGCCAGGTTGCTCAGCATCTTCCGGTTGATCGAGATCGCCGCCAGCTTCAGCCCGTGGATCAGACGGCTGTAGTTGATGCCACGGCTTGCAACCGCGGCGGTCAGACGGGTGATCCACAGTGAGCGGAAATTACGCTTCACATGGTGGCGGTGAATGGTCTTGTAGACGTCAGCGCGAATAACCGATTCGCGTACCTTGCGCCAGCACCGGCTGCGTGCGCCGCGCTTGCCGCGTGCCTCGCGAAACCAACGAACCTTCGCCTGCCTTGATGCTGCGCCTTTACGTGCCCTTGTCATCGGAGAAACCTTTGCATTGGCGGATCAGGGGGTCGGGTCTGGCTTGTTCAGCACAGCCGATCTTGGAGGTCCCCAGCCGCGGTGGGTAAAAAACCAGACGCCACACATGGCGTCCGGGAAACAAACAGTATACCAGCCTTATTAGGGCTTGGCTTCAGCCGCAGGCTTCACAACGCGCACCTTCTTGTAGTGCGCGGGCTTCAGCCGACGACCCAGAATCAGCTGCAAGCGGTTCATATCGCCCGCCTTGGCCGTCATACGACGACGCAGCTTCATCAAACGCTTGGCCGGCTTGCGTGAACGCAGGTGGCTCCGGTTGGGGCGCTTGAACAGCACTTTGCCGTTGGCGCTGATCCGGATCCGCTTAAGCAAGCCTTTATGGCTCTTCTTCTTCGTCATGACCTTCTCCAAATATGCAGAGACGGAAGATTGTAACAAAGAACTTGACAGATGCAATTCCGCTTGTTTATCGCTCTTTCCCCCACCGTTTTTGAATTCCTCATCGACCACCTCACTAATACACATCCATGCCTGCTGCAACTTTCAACTTGCACGAAAACCGATAAAATCCCGCACAACTTCCACCAACTTACAAAGGCCTCTCAACATGATGACCATTGAATCCATCCGGCGTGTCACCCACGACTCCAATCACAATGCCTTCACCGGTGCTACCTATTTCCAAGACAACCTCTACATCGCCTATCGCCAGGGCGACAGCCACGTCGATGATTCCGGCAAACTCATCGTGCTGCGCAGCCGCGACAACGGCGAAACCTTCGACAACGCCCACGTCGCTCGAGGCGATTCCGACACCCGCGATGCCCATCTCTACAATGCGGGCGACCGGATATTTCTCACTGGCTTTACGCTTGTAAACAGCAGAATCCGTACCGAACGAAAATTTCAATCCGGTTGCGCCTGGTCCAATAACGGGCTCAACTGGTCCCCCTGGACACCCTACACCGGCACCGATGACCACATCCTCTGGCGCCCGGAATATTTCAAAGGCAAGCACTATTGCGCCGGCTATGGCTTCGCCGATCCCATCAAAAACCCCGACGGAAATAAAATCACCTGGTTTGAAAGCGATAACGGCATCGACTGGACTGCCAAGCGCGTCCTTCACGCCGGCGCTGATCAACCCAACGAATGCTCTCTCGCGTTCAAGCCCGACGGCACCGCCGTCATGCTGGTACGCCGTGAACATGCCTCTAAAAAGCCGCTTCTGATGACCGCCCAGGCCCCCTACACCCAATGGACCAAGCAGGAGCTCGATATCCGCATCGGCGGCCCCTGTCTCTGGCTCGTTCGTGACGATATTTACTTTTCTGGCCGCTGGTACATCAACCCGCGCATCACCCACGTCGCAGTCTGGCGCATGGATAACGGCCAGCCCCACATGCAGATCGTCCTCCCCTCCGGGCCCGGGTTTGACTGCTCCTACATGAGCCGCGCCCAACGGCCAAACGGCTCCGCGCACATCGACCTTGTTTATTACTCCGGCCACGACCTCCCCCTTGACCGCTCCCTTGACCAGTGGAGCAAGCCCAGCATTTATCTCGCCGATGCTGTCTTTAGCGCCGAAAATTTCGTGAAGAACTGGCAATACTCAGATCTTCAGCCCCACGAAGGGCAATGGAAAACCCTTGAAGAGCCCAACACCGGCGACGCCAAACTCGGCTGGCAGCCCATCCAGAGCTCCGGCCGCGAATCTCTCGAACACGGCTTCGTCAATGTGCGTGAACGGATCGATAACCGGCCCGGCGTCATCTATCTCACCACCCGGTTCGATAACGGTCCCACCGATTCCGCATATCTCCACCTGGGCTATGACGGCCCCATCAAAGGCTGGGTCAACGGTAAGCTGGTCATCGACACCGACGGCAAAAACCCCGCAAAACCCGACAAAACCACAGTCAAAGTCGCCACCCGCCACGGCGAAAATCAGCTCACCATCGCTCTCAATTCCAATCAAGGCAAGGCCTGGGGCATCTTCGCCCGGATCGATGCGATTGGGTAAATCTATCTTGCGAGTTGCATTCCTAATGCGGTTATTGCACAATATGGGACTCTACTTGAAAACAGTCCCAAGGAGCTGACATGTCGATCCGTATCAAAGCCCGTGCTGGTGAGAGTGCAGAACAACTGGTTCGGCGCTTTAAGAAGATGTGCGAAAAAGAAGGCCTGACCAAGGACATCAAGCGTCGCGCCTACTACGAAAAGCCCAGCGAACGCAAACAGCGCACCATGCGCAAGTCCGTCAAGCGCGTCGATGGCCCCGTCACTGGGCGCCCCCGTACGCCCCGGAAGCCCGCTCCGCTCGGCAAGCCCTAAGCTTCCGACGACAGGCTTTCAGTCAACCAAGATAGAGGCACTGCGTAAGCATCATGCCCTGTTTTGTTGACGATCAACACGATCACACCCGGCAAACGCGAGTTTGCCGGTTTTTGTTTTTCCATGGCACGGTCCGCCCTGCCAAGCCTCCACCACCATAGAATTGTGCCATGACCGAAGAAACACCCAACACGCCCGCTGAAACCCACCGCACGCGCCCCGCACGGAGCATGACCGACGAGCAACTCCTGGAGTTCTCCATCAAGACCGCCCGGCTCATCTCCGACCGGCACGGCACCGATGTGCTCTTGCTCGACGTCCGCCAGCTCACCAACATCACCGATTACATCATCATCGGCACCGGCCGGTCTGATCGGCAGATCAAGGGCCTCGCCGACGAAATCGAAAAAGATGCGCGCGATACCGGACTGGTTCGCCTCGGCACGGATATCGATCAGAAGGCAAGCTGGATCGTCATCGACCTGGCCGACATCATGGTCCACCTCTTTGACCCCAAGGCTCGCGGCCACTACGACCTTGAAATGCTCTGGGGTGACGCCCCCCGGCTCAAGTGGGAACGGTAAGAATGTCCGATCCGGGATGTTTTTGGGGAAGACGCAGGTCTCGATTAAGAGGCGTCTTATTCCAGCCCTTAAAAACATCCAAACATCTGGCATTCTGCATCTGACATCCCGCCATTCCCGGATAAAATACCCTGCCGCCATCCCAGGAGCCCCGCATGACCGCCCCCCGGTTTTACATGGACAACGCCGCGACGAGCTTTCCAAAGCCCGAAGCCGTCCATGAAGCCATGGCTCATTACGCCAAAAACCTTGGGGCCAGCCCCGGCCGCGGTGCTTATTTTGAGTCCCGTGAAGCCGGCCGGCTCATGAACCAGTGCCGCACTCGAATCAACCAGCTCATCAACGGCGAAAAACCTGAGCACGTTGTCTTCACCCTCAACACCTCCGATGCCCTGAACCTCGGCATTCGCGGCATCCTTAAGCCCCTGGAAAACCGCGACAAACGCCAGCACGTCATCACCTCCTGGATGGACCATAACTCTGTCCTGCGCCCGCTCAACGCCCTCAGCCCGCACATGAAGCTGGATGTCACCCGCCTGGAGGCCGATCCGGCCACCGGGCTTGTCGATCCTGCCGACGTCCAAAAGGCCCTCCGTCCTGAAACCCGGCTCATCGCCCTCGTCCACGGCTCAAACGTCACCGGCACACTCCAGCACGTGCGCCAGGTCGGCCAGATTGCCCGCGCCGCTGGCGTTCCCTTCCTCGTGGATGCCGCGCAGTCCCTCGGCCATGTTCCAATCGACGTCCAGGCCGATTGCATCGACCTTCTGGCCTTCCCCGGCCACAAAGGCCTGCTGGGGCCCCTGGGCACCGGTGCGCTCTACATCCGGCCCGGGATCGAAAAGCAAATGGCCACCGTCCGCGAAGGCGGCACCGGCTCCATCTCCGAACAAGACGTCCAACCCGACTTCATGCCCGACCGCTTTGAGCCCGGCAGCCACAACGCCATCGGCATTATCGGCCTTTCTGAGGGTGTTCAGTGGATCTTGAATCAAGGCGTCGCAAAACTCTGGGAACATCAGGTCACCCTCATGCGCATCATGCTCTCTGGCCTCAATGACGAGCAAAAAATGCCCGGGCTCACCCTCTACGGTCCCAAGACCATTGCCAACCGCTGCGCCGTTTTCTCTGTCAGGGTGGATGGCTTTGACCTCCCCCAATCTCTCTCCGACGTGCTGGAAAAAGAACACGGCATCCTCACCCGCTCGGGCATCCACTGCGCCCCCCTGGCTCACCGGACCTTCGGCACCCATACGCTGGGCGGCATGACCCGTTTCAGCTTTGGCCCCTTCACGCAAAGCGCCGATGTCCATCACGCAGTCGATGCTCTCTCCAGCATCTGCCTCGCAACCCAGGCACGGCTTGCACGCCGCTAACCACAATGTCTCAGCCGCTTTTCAACGTTCCCTACCGGCGCCCCACACGCCTGTCTGATCCATTTTTCGATCATGACGAAATCTCGTGCAACAAAATCCTTGCAACGCCCGACAGCAAGCTCGTTTGGCACGACTATCAAAATCTTCTGGGGCCCCACCTTCCCGCAGGTACGTACGAAGAGGTTGTCTACTTTCTTCCGGGGGCGTTTGGGTTTGTCTTGCATGACAATGAAGGCACGTCGGACGTGATGACCGCGCTGATCGGTTTCACATCCATCAACGCGGATCGCCTGCAGGAGGATGGGTTATTGGATGTCGTCCGACTTCATCTTTCCAAATGCCTCCGGGAATGGACGTTGACGTTTCAAGTGCAGCATCGAAATCGCATGACGAGCCTTGCGAAAACCCAATTCAGGCGCGTCAATGATTACGTGTCCCGTTCTGAATTGGTGTGCGAGGCGATTGATGACCTTGTCAAATTCCAGGCCCATCAGGACTTGGCATATGAGTTCGCGAAAAGTCTGGCGCATCATGCTGATGATCCGATGAAAGCCGCATGGTTTCTGGAGATCGCAGCAGGCCAGCACGAGCATCACATGTGCAAGGATTTCGCGATCCGGGATCTATTAAGAAACCGAGAATTGCTCAAGTCGGCAGCGGATGTGGTGCTCAAACATCTTTTTGAAAACGAGCCTTCACCGACGTACTGGAACGACACGTTTGAAATTCTGGGGCTCTAGCACGTAGGTCGGATTAGCGGTCTTCCGCATAATCCGACATCTTCCTTGGGTATCCAAACACGCAGCAAAATGTCGAATTACGACCAAGACATCTAATCCGGCCTGCATCAAATCTCGCGCCCGGAATAGTGGGCCTTACCTCACAGGCATCAACGTCACTCTACAATGATGGAACCTCACAGGAACTCCACCAATGCCCATTCAACCCTATCTGATGTTCGATGGCCGTTGCGACGAAGCGCTCGCGTTTTACCGCCAGGCCGTCGGGGCGGAAATTCAAATGCTCATGCGCTACAAGGAAAGCCCCGCTCCCACCGGCATGCCGCCGGATGCGGAAAACAAAGTGATGCATGCCACCGTGAAAATCGGTGACGCCATCATCAACGCAGCCGATGGCCACTGCGGCGGAAACCCCAGGTTCGAAGGAATCGTGCTCTCCTTCATCGTCGCCACCGAAGCCGAAGCGACACGCTATTTCAAGGGCCTTTCCGATGGCGGCCAGGTGCAGGCGCCATTGACCAAGACCTTCTTCTCCCCCAGCTTCGGCATGCTCACCGACCGCTTCGGCGTCGCGTGGATGATCTACGTCGCACCGCCGGAATCCCCAAAGCCCTGATCGCCTCTGCTCCTAATAAGAAATGCCCCATGGAAACAGCCCTGCTTGATTACCTTCAGCGGATCTTAAACGCCCGCGTCTACGATGTTGCAGTTGAATCCCCCCTGGAACGCGCCACCAAGCTCTCGGCCCGTCTAAACAACCACATCTGGCTCAAGCGTGAAGACACCCAGCCCGTCTTCAGCTTTAAGCTTCGCGGCGCCTATAACAAGATGGCCCGTCTCTCAGCCGAGCAACTCGCCCGCGGCGTCGTCTGCGCCTCCGCGGGCAATCATGCACAGGGCGTCGCCCTCAGCGCCAAGAAGCTCGGCTGCCGCGCTACCATCGTCATGCCCGTCACCACACCACGCCTCAAGTCCGACGCAGTCCGCGCCCTAGGCGGCCATGTCGTCCTTTACGGCGACAGTTACTCCGACGCCTACACCCACGCGCTTGAACTTCAAAAAACTCACCAGTACGTCTTCGTCCATCCCTTTGATGATCCAGACGTCATTGCCGGGCAAGGCACCATCGGCATGGAAGTCCTTCGGCAACACCAGCACCCCATCCACGCCGTTTTCGTCGCCATCGGCGGCGGCGGGCTCATTTCCGGCGTCGCCGCTTACATCAAAGCCGTACGCCCGGAAATCAAAGTCATCGGCGTTCAAATGGTCGACTCCGACGCCATGATCCGCTCCGTCAAAGCCGGCAAACGCGTCCAGCTTCCCGATGTGGGCCTCTTCTCCGACGGCACCGCGGTCAAGCTCGTCGGCGAAGAAACCTTCCGGATCGCCCGCCAGCTTGTTGATGACTTCATCACCGTCGACACCGATGCCGTCTGCGCCGCCATCAAAGACGCCTTTGAAGACACCCGCAGCATCCTGGAACCCGCAGGGGCCATGGGCATCGCCGGCATGAAGCAATACATTGCGACTCACGCGCTGAATGGCCAATCCCTCGTCGCCATCACCTGCGGCGCAAACATGAATTTCGACCGGCTCCGTTTCGTTGCCGAACGCGCCGAAGCCGGCGAGGAACGCGAAGCCCTGTTCGCCGTCTCTATCCCCGAAGAACGCGGCAGCTTCAAACGCCTGTGCCAAACCATCGGTCACCGAAATGTCACCGAGTTCAGCTACCGCATCTCCGACGCATCCAAGGCGCATGTCCTGGTCGGCCTCGCCACCAGCAACAAAGGCGAAGCGGCAGACATCTGCCAAACCTTCGCCGGCCAGGGCTTCACCGCTGTGAACCTCGGCGATGATGATCTCTCCAAAGAGCACGTGCGCTACATGGTCGGCGGCAGGAGCCCTCTCGCCACCGATGAACTGCTCTACCGCTTTGAGTTCCCCGAACGCCCGGGGGCACTCATGCGCTTCCTCTCCTCCATGCACCCCAACTGGAACATCAGCCTCTTTCACTACCGTAACCAGGGCGCAGACTATGGCCGCATCCTTGTCGGTATCCAGGTGCAGCAAGAGGAAAAGTCAGCCTTCCAGGACTTCATCAACACCCTCGGCTACCCCTGTATGGATGAAAGCCAGAACCCGGCTTATCACCTGTTTCTGCGCTGACACAATAACGCTGAAACCGTCAATTCCGGGCGGCATGCTCTCGTCCGCGTCAGCATGTCTTCTCCGGTCCCTCTGCCTTCGGTTTTTACTCGTAACGGACAGTCGCCGCAGGCCCGGACGCTCGAATCGCGTCAGGCGCATATTGGTTCATCCGCATCATGTCATCTCTTGACGGCAGCCACCAACGCAGGGCCGGCCTTGGCTCACCCAGCAGCCACCGTTCCTGCGCGGTACAACCCTGCAACTGCGCCTCCGCCGGGTAATCCCGGTCCAACGGCTTCATCCATGTCGGGCAATAGCTCACATAGCAATTCTTACGCTCCACCTCAGACTCATTCGGCGGGGCCGCATGCCACTGCGCCTGATGAAACGCGATCACCGTCCCCGCCGGGCAATCAATCTGCACCAGGTCATCCCGATGATTCTCAATCTTGAATTTCCCATGCCCCACCCCATCGAGTTCCGGCCTCAAATGCGACCCACGCACCACCTGGAGCGATCCCCCGTTCTTGTGCGTCAGGTCCGTCAAAAAATACCCGAACTTCAAGTAATGCAGCCCCATCGTCCCGCCGATCGCCGGAAACATATTCGGCCTCGGCCCATCCGCATGCCACGGCGAGCTTCCCACGAAATCGCTCACCCGCTGATCCCTGGGCCGGCTCACCAGGTTCGACTGGCATAAATGAAACGCCGGGCCAAAGCAGTCATACGACAACTGCAAAGCCGGTTCATACATCATCAGTTCCCGAAACGCAGGGTCGACATCCACGATGTTGTGCACCTTCACGCTGGCACGCGCATCCGGCCCGGATCGGGCCTTGGCCGCGGCCCGGTCAATCGCCTCTAGCACCCTGCCCATCAAGTCCGCGGGCAGCAAACCAGGCAGCACAAAAAAACCATCCTCCTGAAGCTTCCCTAGAAGCTCCTTTCGTTGAACATCAGTCAACCGGTGCAGTGTTTCCGTGGGGTATGCGAGCGTAGCCATATGGTTCATCCGATGTGAAAGTAGGAACCGACACTCTGGCCAAAACCAAACCAGCAACAGCTTACCCTTCCTTCGCCATGCAGGCGGCGTAAGTGAGTTCCGCAAGTACAATCTTCCCAGACATTGATCTCCGGGTCCGAATTCACGGGGCTAACCATGGCTGACTTAATCTGGGTAATTCCCTTCATCACCGCTGCAATTGCGATTTATCTCCTCCTCGCCAATTTTCGTGGCTTATCGTTTCGCCAATACACCGCGCCCGCAGATACGGACTCGCGCCTTTGCCGTAAATGCCGATACCCTGCTCGGGCCAATTCATCCAAAATCTGCCCTGAATGCGGTTCCGATCTCAAAGTCATCGGCACCATCACCCCCAAACGCCCAAGCAGATTCACCAAGGCAGGCTGGATCGTCCTATGGCTTATGCTCTGGGCATTTCCTTCCGCTTGGGCTCTCCACTACGCCCACACCATCGCTCCCCAATACGGTCCCTGGGAAGGCCGCATCGACTTATATTCCAGTGGCCGCACTCAACTAGCCTTCGAGGTGTCTACCCAAGACGTCAACGGCGGACATCGGCACCCTCAACACCTCACCCACACACCCCTGCTTTACGCACCCCCAACCACTGCAGGCCAATCCGCAACATTTCATATTCTCGGCCCTGGCTTTAAAGCAAGCGCAATCAAACTCAGGGGCCAATACGAATACTTGGAAATTGATCCATCCAACTTCTGGTACAGGCACAACTCGCGAGCCAGCACCGACGCCACCTGGACCAAGCCTGAAGTGAAAGCCGACACCCCTCTTACAGAACAAGCCCTCATGCAATGGTGGACCGAAATAGGCTTTACTCCCCCCGCACCCGCCCTTGCCGCGAAGGAAACGCTGGATGCCATTCACACCCTCAGCAACGGGCAAAATACAATCCAATTCACGCAGTTGTATATCACTGGATCAAGCTATTTAAACAGCACCACCCACACGCCAATGTGGCTCACCCTCGCATATCTTTTAGCTTGGGCCTTCAGCGCCATAGCAGGCGCATTGTTGATCCGTTCCATTCCTCAAAAACCCCTGCTTCACCCCGCCGCTGAACCAGCGCCTGCCCCAGACCCTGCAGGCTGAGTCTCAGCCGCACCCACCTGCGCGGCCTTTCTCATAAACAACCCAAACTCCCATAAAAAGCGCTTTCTTGAATCGGAATCCGCTCCGGGGAAGTCGTTGTGGTTGCATCGAAGCTCCACGTACTTGCCCTGCCTGGCCATCTGGGCCAATTCTCGCCCATGAGTCACGGGAATCACCGAATCATGGTCTCCATG
>CAZIWA010000006.1:0-50221 GCA_964542875.1 uncultured Phycisphaeraceae bacterium | reverse complement strand
TCTGGGCCAATTCTCGCCCATGAGTCACGGGAATCACCGAATCATGGTCTCCATGAAACACCAGCACCGGCCCCTCGAATTCGCGCACCAGCTTGTCCGTCCGGAAGGGATATTTCACCGCGTCCGCGGGAATCATGTAGTTTCGGCTCATCGCCACCACACTGGTGAATGTGGAGATCAGCACCAGCGCCGCAGGCTTTCTCACAGTCGCCAGATCTGCCGCCACGCCTCCGCCCAACGACCTTCCGATATACACCACGCGTTTGGCGTCCACATCCGGCCGCTTGAGCACTTCATCCAGAAAGTATGTCAGATCATCGCGAATCGCGTCCTGTGACGGTCGCCCTCCCGAGCGCCCATACCCCCGATACTCCGGCGCCAGCACAGACCACCCCATCGCACGTAGTTCCCGAATCATCGGCCCTGCCTGATCGATCACTTCCGCGTTGCCATGGCAAATCACCGCCAATGGCGCAGGGGCTTTATCCGACGCCTTCTGATAAGGCACAAACCACGCCTCCACCTTGGCGCCAGCATCAATCTCTCGCTTCAGCACCTCCGTCCCCGCAGGCAGCACCGGTGAGGCATTGCGTGGCGCAGCCTGATACGGAAACAACACCTGATCTTGAATATCCAATGTCGCCACGGCCGGGCTCGGCACGGCATTCTTTCGTCCGGACACTGGCTCAGGCGGCTTGTTGGGTGCTTTCTCCGCTGGCACCACCGCATTCATCCAGGAATCTCCCGCCCCCTCTTGTGCGGGTTTCGTCGCAGGAGAATCACCATGCACGGCAATCCCCACCCCGTTCACCAGACACAGCCCCAGCATCAGCCGCATCATCCAACGCATTTAATTCCCGCCGATTTAAGGCATGACAGTGCACCACACGCATTCTACGCCCCATCGCTCGAAAACCACTTACATTCCTCTCTACTCCCACACAATCACCCGTGCCTGAACAATTCCCGCGCCGGTTCGTAAAATACCTCTATGAACCACATGCGCTTCGCCATACTCGCCGGCCTTCTTCTGACTCCCGCAGTCCTTTTCGCCGCAGACCCGGCGCTGCCCCCGGTCGACCCCCAAATGGCGGAAGCAACCGTCCCTGCAGCCCCGCCCAGCAGCCCTGAAGCCATCGATCTGCTCACCAAAATCCAGGACAAGCTTCAAACCGTCGACACGCTCCGGTGCAAACTCGTCTACACCCGCAAGCAGGAGTTGCTGGGTGATAAACAGGTCCGCCTGGGCAGCCTCGTCTTCCTCCGCAAGCCCGGCCCCGCGCGCTTTGGCATCGAGTTCAACAAGCTGATCGTCGACGAACGCATGGAAGCGGAAGTTAAATCCTATGTCTACGACGGCCAATGGCTCGTCGAGAAAATCCCCGCGCAAAAGCAATTCTTCAAACGCCAGATCTCCGATCCCAAGGCGGGCCCTCAGGAAGACCTTCTGGAATCCGGCAAAGGCCCCTTCATCATCCCCCTGACCACCAAAAAAGACCAGATCCTCGCCAGGTTCACCGCCACCGTCGTGGCCCCCAACGCCAAGATCGACCCTGACAACACGCTCCACCTTCTTTTAATCCCCAAGCCCGGCCAAACCATCGAATTCACCAGCATCGACATCTGGTACGACTCAGAAACCCTCCTGCCCCGCAAAGTCCGCACCAGCGACGCCTCCAAAAACGTCTCCGAAGTCCTTCTCCAGGAGATCGTCCCAAACCTCGACATCGACGCCAATCGGCTCGATACCACCGCCCCCGCAGAACCCGGCTGGCGCATTGAAATCACCCCTTGGGAAGACGGCAAAAAAGCCAAGCCCGGCGCTTGATTGCATCAATAATCAATAGTCAAGGCTCAACGGGCTTACTGCGTCCAGCACAGTAAGCCGTTATTAATTACGCCAATCAAACACGGTCACAGGCCGTGCGCTTCGGCGCAACAAAAGATCCTGATACACCCTCTGGCATTCCACTGGCAATGCGGTTTCCGCCAACGCATGCGTCTTGATTTTTCCTTCGCTCAGCCACGTCAGCGCAGTCTGCAGGTTCTCTTCGATGCTCCCCTGCACAAACGCCTGCGGCTCCTTGGGCAGTTCCCATTCCCAGCCTGAACGCAACTCCACATACTTATGAAACACCGTATGCAGGATGTCATGGGCGCTCAGTTCCGTCTGCCGTTTCCAGGGCACCCCCACCATCACCACTTCCCCTCTTTTGCGAACGATCTTGCACCCTGCCATGACCGCGGCCTCATGCCCTGAGCACTCCACCACCAAGGCCACTTTGCCCGTCAGTTCCGGATCGTTATCCGCGATCTGCATTCTCACATCCGTGAGTCCGGATTCTCTGGCCGTTTCGCAGCGCCCGGCAATCGGGTCCACGCACGTCACCCGATACCCCGCTGCGGAAAAAATCTGACCCGCCAGATTCCCCACCGGCCCAAGCCCTGAAACCAGCACACGATCTGCGGGCCTCGCCCGGGTCGTCGTCAGCGTTGTCATGCTCACGCCAACAAGCCTGGCGAATACCGCCACCTCCGGCGGCAGTCCCTTGGGCACCTTCAGCAATCCTTTGCGCGCCACCCTGGGGTTGGACCGATGCTGCACCATGCCAAACAACCGCTCACCCGGCTGCACATCCGTAATTTGCTCTCCCACCCGAGTCACTTCAAACACACCGGCATATCCCGGCACCACCGGAAACTTCTTGCCTTGATAGAAATAATTCAATTCGGTTCCCGGGCTCACCAGGGTAACCAGCGCCTTGCCCTCCACTTCATCGGGCGCCAGGTCCGGTCGGCTGTCGGGCTGCGTCAAAAGCTCAGCCTGTTCATAGCCCGTCACCGTCACGATGGATTGCATTCCGATCATTGAATCACCACGCCGATCTCACCCGCCACCTGCCGCACATACTTCGCTGCAAGCGCATATTCATCTGCTGTCGGCAGGTGTTCCAGCATCAGCGGCACCTCCGGCCCGAGCTTATCCAACCCACTCAAAAACGCCTTGTAATCCAGCGCACCCGTCCCCGGCCGGCACTCGTTTAAGTGCAGCGTCAATTTGTTTTCAATTGCAATATCCTTGCCATGCGCAGACTTGATGTACGACCCAAGCTTCTCGAAGCATTCGTTGATCAGCCCCGTTGTATTGAAGTAACGCGCCGGGCAGTTCACCAGGTTCACCGGGTCCAGATGCACCCCGAATCCTGGCCGATCGATCGCCTTGATCAAGCGCAGATAGCTGTCGGGCGAATCGGGAAAAATCCACGGCATTGTCTCAAGGGTGTAGAACGTGCGAGTCGGCTTCACCGCATCGATGATCTCGCGTGTCGTTGCCACCACTTGTTCGAAGGTTTCGTCGGTCAGGTTATCCCGGTGAGGGCCGTCCCATTTCGCCGGATTGCGCGATCCCACGATATTCACGCAGCATCGCGCGCCGATATCCTCGGCGATCTGAAGGTTCGCCTTGCACTTTTCCAATGCAATCGCGGCCTTGGCCTTGTCAGGATCAATGGGGTTCGACCACGCTCCCACTTCCGCCATCATCAGCCCGTGTTTCTGGGCCGCGCGTGCGTAAGCATTCACCAAATCCTTTGGTGGCTTCCCCAGTGCCGGGAAGTAACACGCCGTGTACCCAAGCGCTGCAAGCCCGGAAGCCCACAACTCTGGGTCCCCCGAAACCGACGCGTCCACGCCCGCCAGCGGTCCGCCTAGTCGCATGTCTGTTTATCCTTGCTATTCGTACTTACAATGCCGTAACATGAGAATCATCCCATAATCAACGCATCAACAGCTATTTCTGGATATGGTGTATTTATGTCTGTTTATCCTGAACGCGGCCGCCTGCTTCCCGCCTACATCGACGCCCTTTTCGCCGGTCGCATGCAGGTTAGTACCCGGCTGGACACCACCAAGACCGTCGCGCAATCCATCATCGCCCATGTGCTGGAAGGCCGATATCAGATCACCATCCCTTCCGGCACAGCGGTCATTGAGCCCGGCCAGGTCTGCATCATTCCGTCCCAGGTGCCCGTCAAATTCACCCACATCCCCGACAAGCACACCGGACAAATGAGGTCGCACTGGGTTCATGTGCGCGCCTCGCTCTTTGGCGTGGTGGAAGTCAGCTCACTCATCTCTTTGCCCCTGAAAGTCACCGGCCCGGAAGCCAAACGTCTTGCCGACATCATCGAGCTTTGCCTACTGGAAAAAGCCAAGCCCCAGGGCCTCGAACATTCCATCCATTCCCACAAACTTGGCTTTGAGATCCTCTCCGAGCTTCTCACCCTTGCTGGCCCTCAAGCCCAGCTTGATGACCGTCTCGCCGGCGTCATTCAACTCAGCCCGACACTTACCCTCGTGAAACAAAACCTCGACAAGCCCATCAGCGTTCAGCAGATCGCCCGCTGGGCCCACCTCTCCCCTTCCCGGCTCCACACCGTTTTTGTCCAGCGCCTGGGCCACGCCCCCATGTCTTACGTCCGGCTCATGCGTCTGCGCGAAGCGCAGCGGCTCCTGGCCGGCACCGACTATCCCATCGCGCAAGTGGCAAGCAAAACAGGCTTCGCCTGCCAGTTCCACTTCGCCCGTTGCTTCAAGAAAGCCGTCGGCTCCACCCCCAGCAAATACCGTGAAGAAGCCTCCGCAGGATAACTTCGGTAAACCCTCAGGAGGTCAATCCCTCTTCCCGCAGCGTCTTGCGGATCGCAATTTCCGCCAGCCTCACGGTTGTCTTATCCATGTCATCCAAAGCCTGATGAAACGCATTGGCATCTGCATCAGCGGCGTCCGCAAACGCCTTCACCTTCGCCACCTTTTCCATCACCTCTTTGCGGTACCCTTCTTCCAGTTCATCACCCACTTTCGCCAGTTGTCGCTCGATCGCCCGGGTATCCAGCCGTGCCTGGTTCCGCAGATCGATCAACCGATGCTGCGTCATGTCCGCCACCGCGTTCTCCACGCTCTCGCGCTCCATGCGGGACACTTCATCGCGCGTCAGCCCATGGTTGGGCACAATCTGGATCCGTGCGCTCTTCTCGCTGCGCTTCTCCACCGCGGTGACTGTCAAAATCCCGTTGGCATCCACCAGGAATGTCACCTCCAGCTTCGGCAGCCCCGCAGGCATCGGCGGAATCCCCCTCAAATCAAACTGCCCCAGCGACCGGCAGTCCTTCACCAGTTCCCGCTCCCCCTGAAGCACATGAATCCGCACGCTCGTCTGCCCATCGACATAAGTCGAAAATCTTTCGCTGGCTCGCGCCGGGATCGTCGTATTCCCCGTAATCAGTTTCGCCACCGCACCGCCCATCGTCTCAATACCCAGCGAAAGCGGTATCACATCCAGCAGCAGCATATCCCGGTTGTAGCCCGCCAGGATCGACGCCTGCACCGCTGCGCCCAGCGCCACCACTTCATCGGGATTGATCGCCGTGTATGGTTCCGTGCCGAAGTATTCCGCAACATGCCTCACCACCGCGGGCACTCTTGTAGAGCCCCCCACCATCACCACGCGGCTCACCTGCTCCAGGTCAAGCTTTGCACCTGTGAGGGCGGCTTTGCATGCCGTCATCGTCCTGGCCACCCATGGCTCGATCATCGCCTCAAGCTCAGCCCGTTTGAGCGTCTTGGCCACCTGTCGCGACTCTATGACGGGGGCTGTCCTTGCCGGCGCGTAGACCTCGGCATCCAGCTTCCCCGCGGCATGCGTGATCACCACGCACGCATCATCAAATTCCGACAACGCGATCTTCAATTTCTCGGCGCCCGCCCGGGCAGCCTGCCGCAAACCCGCATCCCCCGTGGGCACCCCCGCGGATTCCAGTTCCTTCAGCAGCACTTCCAGAATCATCTGGTCAACGTCGTCGCCGCCCAGGTGCGTATCGCCTGCGGTCGCCAGCACCTGGTCCACCACGCCCGTAGGCGTCTTCTGCAACTTCAAAATCGAAACGTCAAACGTCCCTCCACCCAGGTCATACACCGCGATCGTCGCATCCTGCGCCGGTTCCTGCGCCCCCGCCTGTTCCGTGCCTTCATCGGTCGAACACTTGGGCATCGGCAGCGACACCTTAAAACCCACGCCGGAGCTTTCCGGCTTTTTCGTCAACGCCGGTTTGGCCTTCGCCTTAAGCCCCAGGTTATACGCCAGCGATGCCGCAGTCGGCTCATTGACGATCCGAACCACTTCCAACCCAGCGATTCGTCCCGCATCGCGTGTCGCCTGCCGCTGAGAGTCGTCAAAATAAGCCGGCACCGTGATCACGGCCTTCTTCACCGGCTTCCCGAAGTACGCATCCGCCCAGCCTTTGAGCTCACGGAGAATCTGCGCAGACACCTCCTGAGGCGAAAGCACCCAATCTCCCATCTTCACACGCGCCGTCTGGTGCTCCCCCTCCACCACTTCATACGACAGGTACTTCAATTCCGGCGCGACATCCTTCACACCCCGTCCCATCAGCCGTTTTACGCTGTACACCGTCCGGCCGGGAAACTCCTGGGCATGCTCCTTGGCCTCCTGCCCGATCGCCTCCGCGACTGGCCGCCCGTCACTACCGGAGCCAAAGCGCACCACACTGGGCAGCATCCGCTCACCCCGCGGGCTCGGAATGATCCTCGGCCCCGTATGATCACACCACGCCACAAGGCTGTTGGTTGTGCCCAGGTCGATGCCGATAATCACTTCTTTACCTTGTTGGCCCGGTTCAGATCGCGTTGGGTTGGCTTCATTCATAGCGCAGAAGTTTAGGGCGCTCAGCCATTAAGTCCAGCGGGCAATTCCATACTCAAGGCATTCAGCCCCCGCCGGTGCGCTAAACAATCGTCAAATGCAATTACCTTGCAACCGCAGCGGCCTCTGCATCAACCGCGTGGCTCAAGCCTGCCGGCCATGAATCCACGAGAACTTTGATCCAGGCTGCTCTTTGACGATCTGGCTGACCTGCTCGGCCAACGACCGGTACCGTGCAGGCTGCCTGCAAAGATATTCCTGCGCCTTGGCTGCGGTTCCTGAGACAGACCTCTCTGAGATGCGCCACTTGTCAAGCAAGTGCTCAATGATCTCGGCGTAATCAAAAATCGTGTACACGCCGGTGCGCTGTGCCACCACTGAAAACTTATCGAACAGATTCGGCTCCACCCCGTCGAACATGTGCCGGCCGGGCATGGCGATGAGCGTCTTCATCATGTTTCTAAATGCCAGGATTCCGCCTTCGGGGTCTTGATCGATCACGTGCCCCATCATGTCCCCGTAAAACATTGCATGCCGTGCTTCATCGCCGGCGATTCTGCTGCATATGTTCGCCAGATTCGCATCGCCCTGCGTCAGGGCCAGCTTTGCCACGTTCTGATGTGACACGCGCGTCGCCCGCTCTTGAAATGATGTATAGATCAGGCCGTTGTATGGGTCAGGATAGGTCTGCGGGTTAAAGCCACGGGTAATGAGGTACTGCACCGTCACTTCCACCGATCGCATATCCACCCGGCCTGTCAGGCGTAAGTAAGCATTCAGCAGATCCCCGTGCCGATTTTCCTCCGCCGTCCATCCACGTAGCCATAGCGCCCAGGGATGAGTGTCGTCACCCAGGTTGTCTCGGGCCATGATGTTCAGCGATACCGCGTAGTTGGGCAGTGCCTCTTCGGTCACCATGTCGCCCACCAGCACCACCAGCAATTCATCGGAGATATTGCCTGCGCTTTTGCGCAAATCCATCAGCCGATCCTGCCATCCATCGCTCGCCAGATCAGGCAAAAAATCGGTCGGCTGCCAGATCTTATCAATATCCGTGAGCAGCTTAAGTCGCGATTCCACCTGCGCCCTAAGGCCGGTCAATACATCTAATTGCTTAAGATTAATCGGTTTATGATCCATTATTCCTCGGCCAAGCATCAAAATAAGCGCGATGTCAGGCCGAGCGCTAACTAAGGCGCAAAACCAATCGCAACTCTAATGATAGCCGTTCTGCCACTCCTCAATCTCTGGATTTAAAAAAGAGTTTTCGCCCTATTGCAAATACGAAACAACCCGGCGTCAGGCCGGGTTGTTTTGTTGGGTTTAACGCAGTTTTTATTGCCCTTTGACCGCCGGCGTTTGAACCGCCGCCGTGCCATAGGTGCTTACGTACTCCGGCTTGAGGAAAAAGTAATACAGTTTGCCTTCATAGGCCTGACGGCCGGCGATCTTCTCTGCCTCCGGCCCGATCCCCATGTAGATGTCAGACCGACCCGGCGCACGGATGGCCCCGCCCGCGTCCTGATCAAGCATGAACTGCACAAAAGGACGCGTGCCCGTCTCGGCGCCGGTAGGCACCTGCGTCACGGTAAGAACCGCAGACCCGCGGGGGAAAATGTCCTTGTCTGTCGCAAGGGAACGGTAATCCGTCACCTGCACGCCCAGTGCCCCAGCCGGCCACTGATCAGGCTGATAATCCTGGAAAAACACGAAACGGTCATTCTTGTTCACGTACACTTCAAGCTCTTCAGGATGCTGCTTGAAATACGCCCTCAGCGTCGCCAGGCTCATCTTGTTGGCTTGGATCTTCTTATCCGCCACCAGCATTTTGCCCACGCTGGTGTAGTCGTACCCGTTGGTCCCTGCAAAGCCGACATAGCGCTCCTTGCCGTCGGTCATCGTCAGACGGGTTGAACCATTGACCTGGATGATAAACACATCCAAAGGATCAGCCAGCCACACCAGTTCGCTGCCCTTGAGCTGACCTGACGCTTCCAGTTCCTTGCGCGTGGGCGCCTTGCCCACCACATCGCCCTGCTTCCAGCCAGTCACCTGGCCCGTCGAAGGGTCGGAAACCAGATTCGCCGGCCGCTTGTAAAGCGGATACTTGTACACGTCCGTCTGCACCGCCGACGCAGTGAAAATCGGCGAATAATAACCCGTAAACAACACCCCGCCCTTGCCGTTCCAGCCAACGCTCATGTACGTGTCGAACATCTGATAGAACCGGGTCTGAAACTCCTCGGCGCTCTTGGAGGTCAACAGCAGTTGCTTGATGGCCGCAACGCTCGCCTGCGCCTGCGGGTGCGTAATGTCATCCTTGGGATAAAACTTCTTGCTCGAAGGCTTCTGGTACCAGGAAATGCTCTTGTCCAACGCCTTGATGAGGTTATCGTCCTTGCCGTTGTAGGCAGGCTGAAGGTTCGGAAGCAGCTTCGGATCGGTGATCTTCACCAGCGCCCGCTGCCCAGGAGCAAGGGGACGCGAATAATCCGGCTCCTCAACCGTTGAGTCCAGCACCACTGGGTCCTTGGTGCACGCCGTAAAGTGCGCCAGCGACAATGCCAAAGCCCCTGCCAGGGCTAGACGAGTAATGATCGACCGGGAGGAAAGCTTCATAAAGAGTGCATCCGTGCATTTGGGGTTTTGTACAAGCTTCTCTTGGTTATCGGCCAAATCAGCCCTCAAGCGTTGGAAAATCCAAGAAAATTCCGATGCTTTTCCGCCGCTGGATAGAAAAAGGCCCGTCCTTTTAAAGGGACGGGCCTTGGTTGCTATTGGGGTTATGGGCTAAGGATTACAGCACCCGGAGCCGGAAGTTGCCGACAGCGTTGTAATCGTCGGCAACTGTCAGGTTCGTACGGGTCACTTGACCCGTCGCGGTGTAGTTACCCACCTTCTCGCTTGCCAGCACACCAAACAGACCAGCGGCATTCACCGGGTCCACACCCTTGAGGGCCACCTTGGTCAACGTCCCGCCGGCGATGTACGACCGAATGAAGGTTGTACCCGTGGTCCGGATGGTGACGCCTGCGATTGTTGCCGCGGTGTTAGTGAAGTCGGCCAGCGTGGGTAGTTCATCCACCGTGTTGGCGATACCGGCAAAGATGATGCTGTCAGTGATCTTCGCCAGTGAAACCTGTCCGATGTTGCTCTGTGCACGAATCTGGCTGCTGGTCAGTGCACCGGCTCCTGCCGTCGTCACGTTCCCGATCGAACCCGCGCTTCGCAGCTCGAAGTTCGTCGCGCCCGCGGCGCCGATCGACACATTGCCCACGTTACCCGCGCTGACCACGGTGGTATCCGTGATCCCGCCGGACACCGTGAAGGCGCCCAGAGCCTTGAGGGTGGAAGGTGCCGAAGACAAGGCGATGATGGCCTTGGTGATGTTACCGGTCACGTTCAGCGTGTTGATCACAACCGCATCGATGGTGCCCTGCGTGATGCCCTTCGCCGAGAAGGTGCCGATCTGGTCCGCCTTGATCACGCGGTCCGTCACCAGGCCATTCACGGCGTTGTTCACCGGTCCGGTGTTGAACGTCACGATGTTGCCGATCACCCGTACGTCGGATTCGGTCACGTCCTTGCTGATCGTGATCGACCGTGCATTGCCGCCCACCTTCAGCGAGCTGTCGATGAAGGAACCCGTGACATTGAAGGTCGTCACGGCGGGCAGGGTGTTGGGAACGGCCACGCCCGTCACCGGCACGTGCTTGTCGGCGTTGAAGAACGTCTGATCGCCAAGGTTGAAGGCCGAGTCAACCACATTGCCCGTCACCGTAAAGGTGCTCACTGCGAATGCGTTGATCGTCGAGTCCGTCACCGTCGCGCCAGAGGGAAGAGCCTTGGTGAACCGGATCGAAGAGACGTTACCGGCCACATCGATGACCGAGTCCGTGGCCGAGAAGGCCGTCAGGCTCGTCAGGCTGTTGCCGATGGTGATCTTCGACATCGAGATTCCATCGCCCAGGTTGCCGTTGATCGTGATCGTCCCTGCCTTGCCGTTGGTCGTCAGCAGGAAGTTGGTCACGTTGCTCTGCGCAACGAAGCTCTGGATATCCATCTGGTTGGGGTTGGAGCTGGAGCCGAGTTCCACGCTCAGGCCGGCCACCGGTCCGCGCAGGTTCATCGAGCCCACGGAGAGCGCGTGAATCATGCCCGAGACAGTGGAGGTGCCGGTGGTCACCACGGTGGTGATCTTGCCGGGGGTGTCGATGTTCAGGCCCGTGAAGGAGAGCGCGTTGATCGAGTTGATCCCCGTCCCGCCCACGTTCCAGTTGCTGCTGGACACGATGCCGGTGGCCCTGAACGAATTCAGGCCGACTCCCGACAGCGGACCAGAGATCGACACATCAGCCTGGAAATTACCAGGCAGCTTGGTGGCCGGGTAGCCCTGCATCGTCACGGTGCCCACCACAGGCGCTTCCAGAGCGCTGTTGTAGCTGGCGACGGTGTCGAGCCAATCCCATGCCGTGAAGCTGCTCACGCCGATGACCGACTGGAACCGGGTATCGATCACGCGCTTGGCCGTAATCCCGACCTGGCCCGTGTACGTGTCAGACTGGCCGACTTCCACAAGGGTGTTGGTCAGGTTGCCGATGGTGATCGTGCGCGCCACGCCGGCCAGACGAATCGCCGAGGAGATGTCTACCGCGCTGGCGGTGATGATCCCGATCGAAGTCTGGTCATTCACATCGTCAGGGTTGCCGATGGTGATGCTCTTGAGTGACGTCTGGTTACCCTTGTTCCCCGTCGCCGTGATGCTCAGGGAGGACGCGATCGTCGTGTCCGAAAGCGTCAGGCGGCTGGCGTCACCTGAACCGGTGAAGTACAGGATGCCCGAGCCGGGGCCCTTGAGCATGACCGACACCGTATCGCCGGAGCTGTCGATGTAGGTGGTTGCCTTGCCGGAGATGACCGGCACGGCATTGAACACTTCACCGACGGCGTTGATGACGAAGGAACCGGCCTTGTCCGTCGTGATGGTGATCGGCACAGGGTTGGAAACCGTGTCACGGGGCGTGCTGGTGTCAAGCTTGATGCGGAGGATCGCTTCGCCGCCGGCCGCGATGGTGGTCGGCAGGTCAACCAGGATGATGTAGCCGGCCTTGGTGAAGTTCACATCGACCCCGGTCAGCGCTCCGTCCCCGGTGTTCTTGAACACAAAGTCGATGACGGAGTTGTCTCCAAGGTTATGGACACCAAAGTTCGCCGTGTAAGGCGAATTGATGATGTTTCCACCCTGGGTGACTTGCATGTTCGCAACACCGAGGATGCTGACGTTGAATGTGCCCAGCACGCTCTGCGCCATCTTCTGGTCGAGGATATCGCTCACGGTGTTGGGGTTCACGATCACCGAGTACGAACCGTTGTCCAGCGCGTTCCATTCGCCGCCTGGTGCATCCAGGCTGTAAGTCACGGTGAACTCAGGCGCAGCGGTGGTGCCGCTGGGGGTGATCGTCTGCAGCGTCGCCAGTGCGGTGAAGCCGCCGGGCCCGAACACGTTGATGCTGCCCGTCGCCAGGCTGGCCGCGCTCACGCCCGCCACGTCCTTGAAGATAATGGTGAACGTCTTGGGTGCCGTCGTCCGGCTGGTGATGTCCGTCGCCGTCAACTTCGCAGTCGGGGCTGACGTATCCGTCACCCAGGTCACTTGCGATTTCGACGTACCGGTGTTTCCGGCCTGATCTTGAATCTTCGTAAGATCCACGCTCAGCACGTACTTGCCTTCAGGCGCGGTCCTGTCGCCGCCCAGGCCCAGAATCTGGAACCGGGTTGCATCGCTGGGGTCCGTCTGCTGGATCGTCACACCGACGAGGCTTACCGGCACGCCGTCGCGTGTCAGCGCAAGGTCCGTCAGGTCAAACGTCGAGATGTTGATCGGCTCGTTGAACACCACATCAACACCGCTCACCTGCGTCTTGCGCGGGCTGGTGATATTGGCGCCAAGCGACTTCATCGTCAGCGCGGTCGTATCCATCGTCCATGCTTGCTGTGAACCGCCCACGCCCACGTTTCCGGCAAGGTCGATCACAAAGTCGGCCCTGATGGAGAAGGCATAAGCCCCTTCCTGTGCCGTCAGTGAATCAAAGCCGGTCAGGTGATACAGCAGCGGGTTGGAGCCATCCTGCGTGATCGTCACACCGGAAAGGTCCAGCGCCGTACCGCCGCGGGTCAGCGACATGCTCGCCGTGGTGAACGTCGACGTCTTGATCTCTTCGCTGAAGTACACGTCAAACGAGGACACCGGAGTATTCACCGCGCTCGGCATCACGGGGATGACCTTCGTGATCTGAGGCCGTGTCACGTCCGTTACCCACGAAGTCGACGGCAGCGGGTCAACCGGCAATCCGGCATTGCCCGCAAGGTCCGTGATCTTCGTCGGGTCGATCGAAAGCGTGAAGGTGCCTTCAGCAAACGTGATTCCACCCATGTTCCCGATCGTGAACAGCAACGGATCCAGCGCGTTCTGGACAATCGTCACGCCCGAAAGATCGATGGTCGAAATCACGCCCGAATTGGACTTAAGCGTGAGTTTCAGGTCCTGGTAGGTGAACGAGGTCAGGTCGATCTTCTCGGAGAACTTCACGGTTACGCTGTTCACCGAGGAGTTACGCGGGTTGGGCGTTACCGGGCCGATCACCGTCACCGAGGGTTCGGTGCGATCGTTCACCCAGCTGTCGGACAGAATGCCTGTGCCTGCGTTACCGGCAATATCCACCACACCCGTAGCATCCACATACAGCGTGTATGTCGTGTCTTCGGAGGCAAAGCCCACGGTGGCGACTTCAAGGTTGTTGATCAGGAAACGCGTGCCCGTCGGGTCGGTGGGATCGATGGAAACCGTCGCACCAGACACCTTCAGAGACACATCCACCGGCCCGCCGCTGGTGATCGTCTGATAAGTCAGCTTCAAGTCATCCAAAGTGAATGACTTGGCATTGATCGCTTCAGAGAAAGTCACCACGATCGAGGACAGCGAGTGATTAACAGGGGTCGTCAGCGGCCCGATCTCTTTCACCTGAGGCGGCGTAAGGTCCATCACCCAGTCAGTGGATTTAGAACCCTTGCCGGCGTTCCCCGCCAGGTCGATGATGCCTTCCGATACCACCGTCAGCGTGTACGTGCCTTCGGCCGTCGTGTAGCCCGACAGGCTCGATACCAGGAAGCGCGCCGGGTTCAGCGGATCCACCGCAATCGCCGCGCCTGAGATATCGATCGTCGTCACCACTTTGTCGTGGGTCAGGGTCAGAACCAGGTCGCCCTTGGCCGTGAAGGAGGTCGCATCAATCGCTTCCGAGAACGTCACCCAGACTTCATTGAGCGGCACGTTCATCGGCGTAGTTTGGCCATTGATCACCACACTCACCGGCGTCGGGGATGTGGTGTCCACGGTCCACTTGGTGTTCAGGGATTCGTCGCCGAAGTTGCCCGCAGGATCGGAGATCCCCTTGGTGTCCAGCGTGAAGGTATAGACGCCTTCCTGCGAGGTAATGCCCGACAGGCCCGAGATACGATAAACCAGCGGGTCTGAATCGCTCAACAGAGCAATCGAAGCCGGCGCCAGATTCATCGCAATGTCTTTGCCGTTGAACGTACGGGTCAGTTGCAAGTCGGCGATTGTGAACGTCGCCGGATCGATCGGTTCGCTGAACTTCACGTCCACGAAAGGTGTACCGGTGTTCTTCAGGCTCGGCGTAACCGGCCCGAAAGAAATCACTTTGGGAATTTCGCGATCGTTGGTCCAGTTCACCGAACCAAGGCCCGCGCCGTCCACGCCACCCGTGTCCTGCACGGTTTCGGCGTTCACGTCAATCCGATACACCAGGGTCTTGTCCGCCGTACCGCCCGTGTAGCTCGAAAGGTTGGCGATGATGAACTTGGTCGGATCGCCAGTTGTCAGGATCGTTGCGCCGGAGATATCGATCGGGGTCTGCACGCCCCCCGCACCGATGGCCAGCAGGGTCACGTCCGCAATGGAGAAGGTCGCCGCGTTAATGGGCCGTGAGAACACCACTTCGATCTGATCCACCGGGATATTCCGGGGATTGGGGGTCACAGGAACGAAGTTGGATACCCGTGGCCGGTCCTGAACATCGATGATCCCGTACACCTGAGTCGTCTGGGGGTCGTAGACGCCATTGGTCTTGGCGGCGTCGCCGCCGTCAACCAGGTTGTACTTGAATGCAGCCTGGCCGCTGAAGCCCGGCTGAGGTGTAAACGTGTACGAAAGCAGGCTGCCGTCCAGATTATTTTCCACGGTGATGTAACCGGCGATCTTCGAAAGATTGCCTTCAAAACCGTTCTGGTAAACCGTCTGCTTCGAAGAGCCCGCATCCAGCGGAATCGTCACATTCAGGGTCTGGTCTTCTTCACGCACCACGGTCAACGCCGGGTCCGCGGGGCCAGCCAAGGCGCCGTTGTTCACCGCGCGCTGCAGCAGAAGCTCAGCCGTCGTTGTGATCGGATTGATCAGGTCCGCGTTGAATTTCACCTGGGTCGAAGGCGCAACCGGCGCATCGTTCACTTCAGTGACGGTGAACGTCATTGTTGCGTACTTGGTGATCAACGTGCCATCACCGCTCTGGGCCTGGAAGGCCAGCGGCAGACCCATCACGTCCAGCGAGTCCACGCCGTTGAAGTACTTCGCCGCCTGATAGCTCAGATAGCCGTTGTTGTAGATCGTCAGCGTACCGCCCGCCTTGGTGGTGATCACCGTCGGGTTGGGGTTCACGATGATCTGCGACGCATTGGGGCTCTGCACGGTCCCACCCTGGTTGGGCTGAGGGCCGTAGATCTGGGTCAGGAGGTAAGGCGCAAGTTTGATGTATTCGGTGTTGAGGGACTTGACTTCCGGCAACACGAATTCCTGATTGTACGCAAACATCCGATCGCTGATCCACAGTTCATCGAAAGGAATCGGCGCATTGGGATTGCTCACATCCGTCGGCATGATGCTGAAGAACCGGCCGGCCAGGGACTTGTCCTTGTCGGAAAGCGGTTCCATCGCGAGGCCCACAAGTCGCGGGTCAGGGTTGATCGGCAGCGCGCCGATACCCAGGTCCCGATGCGTGTCGGCTGTCTTGGACTTCGACGGTTCGGTTGCATCAATGATCACCAGATTGCGTTTACCCGGCGCCGGATCGTTGTAGGCGTAGAGCACGCCGTCACGGAACTCCATCGTGTTGATATTGCTTGCCGATCCATCGATCTTGATCACCGTATCGCCCAGGCTCACAGGGGTCATCTTGCCGTCGGTGGTGTTGATGACCACCAGTGAATCGCCTGCGGCTGTCCGGATCACGCCGTAGAGCCGGTTGGTTGCCTGATCGAATGCCATGGTCGGCAGATCGACGCGCGCCACCTTGGCCCCTGCGGGGTCAAGGATGAAGTCCTTGCGGGTGGCAATTGCATTGGTGGGGTTCACTTCGTAAAGAGACAGTGTCCGCTCTTCCGACTTCACGCTCTTCCAAAGCTGGTCGAATCCACCTGGCGTATCGAAGATGCTGAAGATCACGTTTTCACGATCGATCATCAGACCCGTCAGATCCTTGGTGGAGCTGAAAGCCGTCAAACCAGCGGACCGGTCGGTCACCACCGGATCGATGGTGATCAGCCGCTGGCTGATCTGGTCTTCCGCCACCATCCGGTATTCGTTGCCCACCTTCACGAACACCAGGCCCGAGAGGTTCACTTCGGACTTCACACCCCTGCCGTCATCCAGCTGAATGCGGCCGTTGGAGGTGCCTTCACGGAAGAATTCACCCGTCAGGCTGTAGGGATCGTTGGGATTGGAAGTAGCCAGCGAAATCAAGCGGTTGACGTCGCCATTGGCCACGTCACGCAGCACACCGTAAAGCTTGCCATCCACGGGGTTAAACGAGAGCGCCTGGAACACGCTGGAAACCGGCTTTTGCAGTTGCAGCGAGGTGTCCTTGAGTTCCGCAATCGGCTTGGCCTCAGCGGTCTTGGAGTCGATCCGGTAGATCGTCTGGTTGCTGGGGCTGATATAGACTTCGTCCGGCAGGCCCAGCCACATGCGATCGCCACCAGGGTCTGCGGTGGGGTTGGAATAGATCGAGGAGAACACACCCGACACATCAGTCGAGAAGCCCAACAAGTGGCTGTCGAAGGGGTTGATGAAGTACTGAGTCTGGTTGTTGTCCGTAGTCAATGCGCGGACAAACGACTGTTGCGCCCCATCCTCAAGGTTGACTTCAGCCAGAATCTTGCCCGTCACCAGGCCATCGGCATCCAGGCCAACCGTCGGCAGAACCGTCATCTGATCCTTCCAGGGGAAGGAGATTTGGCTCTTGAGGCCGACGATCACGGTCAGCTTGTTGGTACGGGTGAATTCGATATCAAACGCATAGACCGACGAGATATCAAAGCCGTAGGCCGAACCGCGGGGGTTGATGATGATTTCGCCTTCAAGCAATCCACCGCCAGCAGCAAGCGCCTTGTTGGTGTAGAAGTCCGAAATGGCATCCGTCCGGATCTGGAAGACCTGAGGCGCGGAGTATTGATTGGTCAGGATGTAAGCGCCACCGGGGACGTTGAACGTAATGCCGTTCACATCATCGATCACGTGGCCGGTGGAGGAAACAAGCTCGCCCTTGTAAAGCACTTGTCCGCTGTCGCCGGGATTGAAGGCGCCTGATTGAACCTGGTAGAGTTGAATCTGGTAGAGCTCTTCACCGCTGGCCAGGACATCGCCGGTCACGTTGGTATACGAACGCCACCCGTTGTCCATCGCAAGGTCATAAGTATTGCTGAGGATTTTCCGACTGCCATCCGGGCCACCGTCGGCAGGAAGATTGAAACCTTGGGTGCTGGTGAGTACTTGGCTTCCCAAAGCGCCTGTGATGTTATAGGTGAAGATATACCCAAGTCCATCCGTTACGCCGCCGTAGCCAGCCGAGCGATTTTCAAACACAACCAGTTCGTTGTACTGATTGAAGTACATACCACTGGCGCGCCGGTTATAGATCACATTGTTATGCAGGACATCTGTCCGCCCCATACCCAGTTGATTCCCTACGAGAGCCGTGTTGCCGGTTCCCGCGCCGCTGACTTGGACATTCAGCAGGAAGTCTGCGGCCCAGCCGGTGTCTACCGTTCCAACCAAGCCGTGGCCCGCGACGTAGAACTGATTGTCAAACGGGTTGCGAACAATCTGACCCATCGAATGGAGGACGATTTTGGCTGTTGGAGTCGTTTGGTAGCGCAGATAGAGCTTCACGGGGTTCAGCTCTGTGCCATTGACGATGCCAAGCTTGGATGAACCATCGATATTCAGAATGTCAGCAGCGGTGCCGCTGACGATGGTCGTATAAACCGTTGGCGTTAATGCCGAGCCGTTAATGACCCGGTTGCCAAGCGCATTGGTGTAAGTCCCCACCAAATGCAGGTCTGTTGCCGTCGTTGCGCTTGCATTGGGGACGTCGGAGATCACCACACTGCTGTACTTGTCGCCGTCGAATACCAGACTGATGCCCTTGTGATAGGTAATTGTCTGAGTTTTCCCAGCTACTACAACGTCTTCAAACTCATTGGTCAGCGAGCCGGCGACGATCAAACCACCGGAATCTGCCTTGATGGAATCAATCACATCCTGGACGGTAATTACGCCATCGCCGTCGATATCCCGGATATCCACTTGCTTGATTGAAGACAAAGCTGCGGGATCGGTCACCGGTGTGATCGATTTACCGACAATGTTGGAGAAGAACTGGTTGTTACCAGAGAAGGAACCATTAATCCCCAGGTCCTCCGCGGTCAGGACATTTGAATCAAAATCAGAGATGGTGACGCCGGCGAAAATCGTACCGCTGAACGTTAACTTCAGGCTCTTCTTGTCATCGCCGATCACCGCGTTGGAAATCCGGCCGCCGGTGTCGCTCACCAGCACTGAATTCACATCGGAAATCGTGATTTTGCCGTCCAGGTTTACGTCGCGAATAGTGACGTAATCACTGACCGAAGTGAAGTCAGACTTAAAGAAATCAATCTTCAAGTCGGCTGTCACGCCGTCCCCGTGATAATCCACACCTGCGCCGTTATTGAGGTACTTAAGTTCGCTGCCGAGCGTCAAAAGATCGCTGCCGCCTGCATTGAACGTAAGAACCATGTCCGGCACGCCGGCACCACTATTAAGGCTGATGCCCTTGCCGTTGTTGAGCTGCCAAAGTTCATTGGAAGTCTTGATCGAAGTATCGCCTGGAGTGACGTCAACAATCCTCAGCGTTTTGTTGCCGGAGATTTCGAGCGTCACGCCCGTGCCGAATGTGCTCGTCACCAGGGCCTGCAGGTCGCCGATATCCACCAAATCGGCAGTGTTAAGTGAAAGCACTTGGCCGTCGCGCCGTTGAATAGTGATCGTTCCGGTGGAATACCCCGATCCGCCAGTCACGTAATCCAACAGATATTCAGGGCTCAGAACCCCGGGCTGGCTCAAGTCAAAAAGCGCCGTGCTGCTGACTTCACCCAAGCTATCAGGGTCAATGGCGATCAAACGGTTGATCGCATCTTCTTCCTTCATCGAAGTCGGCTGCCACACAATCGCGTACAGAAGGTTATTGATCGGGTCATATTCCAGGCCGTCGGAGGATTTGTAACCCAGGTTGCTCCATGAACCGGTGGGAATCCACATTCCGATAGGCTTGCCGGTGATGGGATCGATCGAATCGTCCCGTTCCAGCCGCCCAAGCTTGATGCCTTTATCATTTATGGATTCAACAACCCATGCGGTCAGGCCATCGGGGCTGACTGCAATCCCGCCGCCATTCTGCAGCCCAGCCGCACCAAGACCATACTCGCCCTCAATTGTCCCTGCAGGCCGCGGCGTGCCGGTGTGTTGACCAGCGAAATAGATCGAACCGTCAGCACCGACCGACATCGCCTTGATATCGTCGATCTGATACTTGCTGTAAATCAAATAGTCTGCATAACCGACGGCGTCCACCTCAATCCGGTTGTCCACGATGTCATAGCCGTTGATGACCGGCTTGCCATCGCTGCCCACCGTCTGCTTAAAGCGCACCAGTTGTTCGGTGCCTTCCGTGCCCGTAAAGGCGTAGGTGAATTTCAGACCGGTGTTAAAGTCCACCACCGTCGATGTATCCAAGTCGATAATCGCAGGCCCGGTGCTCAGCGACCCTGCAACCTGGTTGTACTTGTTGGGGATGATCGTGTGCAGCTTGAGCCCATTATCATCCACGGGCTTGGGATCGGGCACAACCGACAGATACCGGCCCAGCGGGCTGGAGCCAAGCCCCACAGGGAACTGGTTGTACAGCGCGCGCATTCCGGTGTATTCGATGGAATCGTCCACCAATTGCGTCGACTTGCTGGGGTTGATCCGATTGATCGCCACCAAGGAGTTCGTCGCCGGCGTGTTATAGAGCTGGTCATTGGGCTTACGCTGAAGCCCGATGAGTTCACCCGTCCGGGTGAAGTCCATTTCAAGAATCTGCGTATCAGCGCCGCCGACGGTGATCACACCGCCCACGCGCTCAAGAATCCCATCGTTGTTCGTGTCTTCGTAGGTGATCACAGGGTCCACCTGGACAAAGTCACCCCACTTGGTGCTCTGCTTCAGGCTGGGGTCCACTTTCACCAGGATCTGCTTCACGCCGCTTCCAAGCTTCGCGTTATCCACCACTTCCAGCACGCCGTAAATCACGCCGGTCGTCGGGTCTGTCGCCAGAGCCTTGAATTCGCCATCAGACCTGCCGGGACGGATTTCCCAGTCACGAACCTGGGCTTCGGTCAATGCATTGATGCTCAACTGAGCCGGTGCAGTCGGATCGGAGGAATTAAACAGCAGTTTGTACTTGAGGGTCGCTGCCGCCGATGTTTCGCTCAGGGAGTAGTACGCACTGGTCCACTGCGACGTCATCAGTTGGTCGCGGGAGTTGATCTGGAGGCTGCCCTTGATGCTGAAAGGCTGAACGCGCACGGCATCCCCCAGTGGGGTCTGCATCGTGCCGAAGCTTAAGCCGCGCATATATGGATCAACGGCCTGAATCACACCCACGCTGCCTGATGTGGCTACGCTTGCAAGGCTCCGGTTCGCATCGCCCACCTTGCCCGTGAGACCATAAAGGTTCCAGGTCGGGTTGGGGGAATACGGGTTCATCTGGAAATCGATTGAGGAAACCGTTTGAGTCAACTTGGCCAGATCAGTCACCCGGCCGATGATCTGCTGCCCAAACTTATCGGTGGGAATGATCACCGGCGTCGGCTGGTTCAGTGCATCAAAGCCAGGACTGGGGATATCGATCTTGACGATGTGGTCCCCATCCGGATATGCCACGATCGCATACAGTTCGCCCTGATCGGGAATAAGGTCATTAAACGGCGGAGCCGGGTACAAATCTTGCGTCCAGGGCTTATACGCAAGCCCCTTCACAACGTAGTTCAGCGAACCCACGCCGTCGTTCAACGGATATTCTTCAACAGCTTGGTAGGCTTCCTTACCGGGAGTGCCTGCCTGGCCGTTCATATCAAAGCGATACAGAGACATTGCTGCGTTGGCCGAAGGAGACGACGAACCAATCGCCCACACATAGTTATGCACGCTGCCCGTCGGGCTCATCGCCGTCGACCAGTCTGAAGCCAGCGCCTGCACGAAGTAAAGCGGCTGGTTCTTGGTGTCCACCATGCGCCCCAGGCGCTGCATCGGGGACGCATTGGGGTCATTGGGGTCCGCAAGCCCATCCCAGCTCGTAACGCCGGAGGTGGGGTCGGGGGTCTGCGCAGTCCCTTGACGGATCCGGTAAAGGTCCGCAAAAGAGTTGTCGTCCACCACCGCGAAAATGCTGTCGTTGCTGCCTTTGGTGCCCGTCGCCTGCGTCAGCCGTGTCACCACGATGTCGCTGATGGCGTAGGAATCGCCCAGGTTCCCCTGCAGGCCGATCGTCGGCACAGGAGAGAAGTCATAAGTAATGCCCAGCGTCGTCATCAGGCCGGTTTCGGGATCGGATTCAATCGCATCCGCCCGGATCACGTTCTTCCCGCCGGACTTCACCGCACCCACGTACGTGTTGTTCAAAATCGCTTGGGTCAGCGGGTCGCGCGTCACCTGCCAAAGTTCAAATTCAGGCAAACCAAAGTGCGTACGAAGCGGATCGCGCCGGTTGAGCAGATACGTCTGGTCATTGGTTGAAAGATCCTGCGGGCGCACAGTCACGCCGCGGATATCAAAGCTGTCAGCCACATAACCGGTCGCCTTTTGCGGCGAAACTTCATCGGCCCGATAGCCGATGGAAACCACATCGGAGTTCCCCGTCGGAACAATCGCCGCCGATTGCATGCCCAGCACGGGCAACTGCGTCACCACGTTGCCCTTGTCGTCCAGCACGTTCGTGTAGATCGCACCGTTGAGGCCCACGGGCGTCAGCTTGTCGGCCGCGCCATCCGCAGACCGGCGAAGTTCGTACAGGTCCAGCGTAGACCCGTTGGAGTCGATAATGAAAATCCGCTGCAGGCCCGAAGCCGGATCGTTCTCACCGGAAATCGCCAGCGCCTGCACGCTCAGCTTCGCCGTCTGAAGATCCTTACCGACGTTGTCCACCGGCAGGAAGGAAGACCCATCCACGCCCGCGGTGTAGAAGTTCCCGTTTGCACCCGTCGTCAAGCTCGAAAGCTGAATCACCGCGCTGCCGTTCACCTGGGCAATCTGCCCGATCGGCGTCACGCCGGTCACCTGCCCGTTGGCATCGCGCACCACCTTAAACAGCCGGCCCATCGCCGCTGTTTCGTCGTTCATGTAAATATCCCCGCCGGTCAAAGCTGAGATATCCACAACCGCATACGTTCCTTGCAGCGTTCCACCAACGTTCTGGTTGGGCGTCAACACCAGGTTCGGCGCCGTGCTCAGCATCACCCTTGTTTCCAGGGGCGCCATCAATTCATGAGTGGTTTCGCGAACCAGCTTGGTCTTAAGTTGCTCATCCTTCAGCCCTTTACGGCTGGGCGTCTCGAACTGGTTTTTCAAACGACCAAATACGCTACGCACGCTGTCCAAGGCACGCAGACGAGTCGAATTACGCATAGGTCCAATTCCTGTACAGACGTTAAGGGTGGAAAGAGCCACAACTAGATTACCCCGGAAAATGAATCTGGCAAGTCATTCCCGAGAAGGGCAATTAAAGCGTCCAACGTCCCACCAATTCATCTATTGCGTCAATTTTTGGATGTGTTTTAAACAATCCGAATAAAAACCAAACCCAGCCTCTCCTTCGCACGCTCCCCTCGCTGTGTTAAAACGTCCCTCCCGAAGGTCGATATCATGGCCTTGGAGCCCCCTATTTCTGGCGACAGCCCGTGACATTACCCACAAACCCACCGCAAACGGCCACCCCCGCCTCACCCCCCCAGGCCGGCCTTCTCACCATCCTGATGCCCGTTTATGAAGACTGGGAATCCCTCGCCCCCCTGCTGGATCGCCTGGAAGCCACCCTCGCCCAGGCGGGTATTTCTTGTCAGGTGCTCGCCGTGGACGACGGCTCCATCAACAAACGCCCCGCCTTGGAACTCCACAAAAATTCATTCGTTCGTATTCAAAACCTTAAAATTCTCCGCCTGCGTGCGAACCTCGGCCACCAGCGCGCCATCGCCATCGGGCTCGCATGGCTCAGTGAAAATGCACCGCAGTCCCCCGTCGTCGTCATGGATTCTGACGGCGAAGATGCCCCCGAAGACGTACCCAAGCTCCACCAGCTCTTCACCCAGCACCAAAACACCAAAGCGGTTTTCGCCGCCCGTTCCAAGCGCTCCGAAAGCCGGCTCTTCGTCCTTCTTTACAACTGCTACAAGCTCCTTCACCTCGTCCTCACCGGAAAACCCGTCAAAGTCGGTAACTTTTCCATCATCCCCCCCGCCGCCGTCCATCGGCTCGTCGTCCTGCCGGAGCTTTGGAACCATTATTCCGCATCCATGTTCAAGTCCCGCTTCCCCATCGCCCTCCTCCCCGTCCCCCGCTCCACCAGAATCGCCGGCAAATCCACCATGAACTTCGTTTCCCTCACCGTTCATGGCCTCTCGGGCCTCTCCGTCTCCAGTGAAACCATCGGCGTGCGTCTTCTCGTCATCTCCACATTCATGGCGGTCGTCTCCTGCCTCGCCATTCTCCTTCTCCCCGCAGCCTCCGCCTCCGGTGCCGTCCCCGCTTTCATCCTCACCCTCGCCAGCATCTACGCCGTCGGCAGCTTCCTCATGCTTCTGGCCTCCACCCTCTTCATCCTCGTCATCCTCACCTCACGGGATTCCAGCCGCTTCCTCCCCCTGCGCGACTACCTCTACTACATCGACGAACTCGAAGAAGCCCCACCCCCAAAGCCTGAAACCTGGCTCCCTAAAGGCTGAGCCTCGCGTTCACGCGTAGGCGGTTATCTCTTCGTCCCATCACATCAATAAATC
The DNA here is from genome assembly GCA_964542875.1 of uncultured Phycisphaeraceae bacterium. Classification (GTDB taxonomy): domain Bacteria; phylum Planctomycetota; class Phycisphaerae; order Phycisphaerales; family Phycisphaeraceae; genus CAZGOM01. Next base: position 26,076 of record CAZIWA010000006.1, on the reverse strand, counting down.
TGCGCACATCAAAACCAAGGTCTTCTCCGGCCAGACCCCAGACCCTAAACCCCAGACCCTTCTTCACATTCACTTCGACGGCGCAATCGTATCCGCCGATTCCCGCTCGATATCCGTCGAGCAAGGCAGCGTGATCGTAAACGTCGTCCCACCTTCCTCTGAACTCTCAAACTCAATCTCGCCCTTGTGCTCGTCGATCACTTTCTGCGTCACCACAAGCCCAAGCCCCGTGCCGCCCAACCCCTTGGTTGAATAGAACGGCTCAAACAAGTGAGGCTGAATCTCCTTGGGAATCCCCCCGCCGTTGTCGATCACCTGGATCGTCAATATCTGCGGGTCCGCCGTATACATCGCCTTCACCGTCACCACGCCCTTGTCCGGCTCGCACGCGTCCAGCGCGTTCACCAGCAGGTTCAATAGCGCCTGGTGAATGCCCGATGAATCCATCGGCACAGGCGGAATATCCGGGTCGATATCAAACACCAGCGCCACCTTCCGATGGTCAAACCGGTGCTCGATCAACTCTCCCAATTCCTTGATCAGCTTCGAGAAATTCACCATCTCGATTTCCGGCTTCCTCTGCTTGGAGTACGCCAGCATGTTCATCGAAAGCCCGTAAATCCGTTCCAGATTCCTTGAAACAATGTCCCATCCGCCCTTCACCAATGCGGTGTTTTCTTTCTTGAATCCCATCTCCACAAGGTCCGCCCCGCCGCGCATGCCCTGCAGAATGTTCTTGATCGAGTGCGAAAGCGAAGCCACCGTCTGCCCCACCGCGGCCAGCCGTTCGCGCTCCAGCCGCTCCTTGTAAAGCGCCTCGTTGGACAGCGCCAGCCCCGTCTGCACGCCAATCGCAGTCAACAGCTTCAGTTGGTCTTCCGTAAACGTGAAGTTGATCATCATGCTGTCGAGATGAATCACCCCAAACGTCTTCGCCTTGAACTTGATCGGCACGCACATCGCAGACCGGATCTTGTAGTTCTGCACGCTGTCGCCCGAGGCGAAACGCTTGTCCGTCATCGCGTTGGATGACAGCACGCCCTCGGATTTGCCCAGCACCAGTTGAATGATCGTCTTGCTCACCGTGATCTGCGCATCACGCTTGTTTTTCGGTGTCTGACGATGCCGGATCACCGCCGGATTGGGTTTGTCATCCGGGTTTTCCTGCAGCAGAATAAATCCGCGGTCGGCCTGGAAGAAGTCGAAGATCATCTCCATGATCTTGTCCAGCAGCTCCTCGCGCGTATCCACCGTACCGATCAGCGCCGTCACGTTGTAGATCAGCCTGAGCTGGATCGACGCCGCCGCGCTGGGATCGCTGATCGCCAGCATCAGCGAGTCATCGCTGCTCGTGACCGACTTCTCCACCTGCGCGGGAATTTCCGGCTCGTCACCCGCCATCCGGATCTGCGGCAGGCGATTGCTCATCCCCTCGTGGCCAAACAGCAGAATCGTTGTCCCCGTCCGGATCTGATCGCCAATGTGCAGCAGTGCCCGCTTGTTGACCCGATGCCCATTCACAAACGTGCCGTTGGAGCTCTGCAGGTCGTTGATGAACCACCGCCCCGAGTCAGGGGTCAGCTCCGCATGCCGCCGGGAAATCGTCGCATCATGAAGCGGAAGCGCTTCCGAAGACCGCCCGATCAATTGCGGTTCATTCGCCGGGAGCTCAAAGCGCCTGCCCTTATCGGGCCCCTGAATGCAGGTCAGGATCAACATACAAATCACCCTCGTCGCTTGTTCCTGGAACCAACCACCGCCTGGTCGACGCCTTTTCAGCCCGCACTTTGCCTTCACTCAAAATCATAATGCAAGACGCCGGTCATCCCTTGACATCTTCTTCTCCGCCGCTTTCGGCGTTTCCTTCCATGTCGTTGAGGGCCTGTTCCCACAGTCCGATCTGGTGCTTCGTGCCCGTGTGCCCGGCGTTGCCGTAGCTCAGATAGCGCTTCACCACATTGGCCGCGCCCAGCCACTCAAACACATCCTTGCCCACCTTCACGGTTGAGCCCGCATCCTTCACCGCATGCGCGAAATCAGTCAGCGCCAGTTGGCTCAGTTGGTTCACGCCCTTCTTTTCGCACAAGCGTACCAATGCGCCCACGATCTGGTGCGATGTTCTAAACGGCACACCCTTGGTCACAAAGTATTCCGCCAGGCTAGTCGCATCCAGGAAGCCTTTGTCCAGCCCCTGCGCGATCTTCTCTTCGTTGAACTTCACCCCTTCCACGATCCGCACCGCCATCTCCAGGCAGTCGCGTGCGATATCAAACGCCTGGAAAAGCTGCCGCTTGTCTTCCTGCAGGTCCCGGTTGTACGCCAGCGGCGTTCCTTTGAGGATCGTCAACAGCGCCACCAGGTTGCCGTACACGTTCCCAGTCCGCCCGCGCGTCAGTTCCAGCATGTCGGGGTTGCGCTTCTGGGGCATCATGGAAGACCCCGTCGTGTGATGCGCGCTAAGCGTGATGAAGCTGAATTCCGTTGACGTGTAGATGATCCACTGTTCCGCCCACCGTGAAAGATTCATGGAGAGCATCGTCAGGCTGTAAACAAAGTCCAGCGCGATATCCCTGCGTGCCGTCGCGTCGATGCTGCTGCCCGATGCCATTTCGTATCCCAGGATGTCGCTGGTGATGTCCCGGTCCAAAGGCAGACTGCTCCCCGCGATCGCGCCGGAGCCCAGCGGGTTTTCCATCAGCCCCAGGTTCATCAGGCTCGCCAGCCGGTCGCGCCCGCGTGCAAACGCCTCGATCCACGCAATCAGTTCACCCGCCACCACAATCGGCTGCGCCCGCTGCAGATGCGTATACGACGGCATCACGATGTGTCCATCGCGCTTGGCCAGCTCTAAAAACGCCCGGCAAAGCCGAACGCAGATCTTCTCGATCTCCTGCGTCGCATCCGAAATCCACAGCGAAAGATCCAGCGCCACCTGATCGTTGCGGCTGCGCCCGGTGTGCAGCTTGCGCCCCGGATCGCCGATCTTGGCGATCAGTGCCGCCTCGATGCACATATGCACGTCTTCCAGTTCCACTTTCCAGCCCGGCCATGCCGCGCCGTAGTCCGCCCCCGCCGCGGTGATCTCCTCGCGAATCTCTTCCAGCCCCTTGATGATCGCCTTCAGTTCCGCCTCATTGATCAATCCCACTTCCGCCAGCATCATCGCATGCGCGATCGACCCTGAAATATCGTGCTGATACAGCCGCCGGTCATAGCTGAGCGATTCCACAAACCGCGCCGCAAGCGGATCCCCGCCGGACCCCTCACCGGACTTGGCATGCTCCCACGGCTTCACCACCGCTGCGGGCGCCGCCGCCACCGCGGCCTTGCCGGACTTTTTCTTGGAACCACTTTTGCCTGCCGTCGCGTTTTTCTTCGCCATGAATCAAGCTCTCTGTCGCGTGTGAATGAAGGTCATCATCAAATCCCGGGCCGCTCATATTACCCCAACTGTGCTAAACCGCGCCCGACCGCCCACAGCCAATCAAAGGACAATCGCTTTTGACGAAAGCCCGCCCGCCCGCACCATCGGATGACCGGAGTAGATGTCCAGGAGTGGGTTGAGTGAAGTTTGGGTATCAAAGATGCACGCACCTTGGCTGGATCAGGCTTTCCAGAAGCCCCGCGATAACCCGAACACCCGATACCCCGGGTGCACGCGCTTTCAAATTTCCCAAATGCAATCACCCACCGCCAATCCCCTATAATCGCCCCCAATCAGGAAACCACCTCCATGACCCAGTCCCAGCGCATCCTCGCCGCCATCATCTTCACCGACGTCGTGGGGTACTCCATCCGGGTTCAGCACGAAGAAGAAAAAACCATCGCCCTCGTCAATCGTGATCTGGCCCACTTCTCTTCCCTCTGCGCCGCCAACTCCGGCAAAGTCGTCAAAAACACCGGCGACGGCCTCCTCATCTACTTCACCTCGCTGGATTCCGCCGTCAAAACCGCCACCGCCATGCTCCAAAGCCTGGAAACCGGCGCCAAATCCCTCCCCGTTGATCAACGCCTCCAGCACCGCATCGGCATCCATCTCGGCGACGTCGTCTTTCAAGGCGAAGACGTCATGGGCGAAGGCGTCAACATCGCCGCCCGTCTCATGGCCGAAGCCCTGCCCGATACCCTATGCATCTCCCAGTCCGGCTTTGACATCATCAAAAACCGCACCAGCCTCAATCACACTTTCATCGGGCCCCGTCAGCTCAAAAACATCAAAGACCCCGTCCCCGCCGTGCTTCTCCATTGCGCGCCATCCCTCCCCGCCGCAGCCCCCATCCCCGCGCCGGCTCAGGCCGCACCCCAGACCGCCACGCACGCTCCCGCCCTCCCCGCAGGCCGCAAACCTGCCTCCAAAGCCGAACTCCTCGCCATCATCTTCTTCCCCATCATCCTCCTGGGCGGCCTGGGCATCTACTTCTTTTTCAGCCTCCCTCCCGCCGCCAAATCCAAAACCACGCCCACCACTCCCACCGTTTCTCCCGTCCCCCTCACACCTCCCGCGCCGGCCTTCAAGCTCGACCCCAACAAACCCTTCGCCAAGGCCAACCTGCTCGACCTCATCGACCCTTCCCGAGACACCGTCCTGGGTGATTGGAAATGGTCCAACACCGGCCTCACCGTCGCCATGGCGGATCCCAGCGGCGAAAACACACCCCCCGAATCACTCGCCCGCATCGCCATCCCCGTCCCCCAAAACCAGCTCCCCCCCGAATACGACATGATCGTCTCCTTCACCCGCAACTCCGGCTCCAAACCCATCACCCTCATCTTCTCCCAGGGCCAAAACCAGGCCGCACTCGAAATGGGCGCCTGGACCCGTGAAAACGATGTCTACAAGGAATGGGTCTGGATCAACGCCATCAATAAACGCTCTCTTCCCGACTCGCCCTCCCGCTCCAGTTTTAAAATCGAAACCAGCCGCAAATACACCGCGCTGCTCAAAGTCCGCAAAGACAAAATCATCCTCACCCTCGACGGCGGCGAAGTCTTCCGCTCCCAGCTCGATCCCACCGACCTCTCCAACCCCGCTTGGTCACTCCCCGCCACCTCCGGCCTTGGCATCGGCGCCTGCCGCGGCTCCATCACCTTCCACTCCATCGAGCTTCAGGCCGCCAAACCCGAAATCCCCTGAAATCTCGTTTCCCGCTTCTTCATCTACAACTCGTAAACTACCCATTACATATTCCCTCCAGCATCGCCCCCTGCAGTTCCCTTGTCTGCGCCGTCAGCGAATACAGCATCGCCTCCCGATACAGCCGCTGCGCCGGGTGATCCAAGCCATTGGCGCTCCCGGCCGATGCCATCACCGCAGCCTGTGCCGCATGAATCGAAAGCAAAATGCTCGCCGCGCGTACTTTGATTCCCGCCTCGCCATACCCCGGGTCTTCCGTACGTTCCACCCAAGCCGCTTCATCTCGCTTGATCTCCTCCAGCCTCGCCTGCACCCGTGTAATCACGCCTGCAATCGCATCAGACCCACGCGTCTCCATCAGGTTTCTCAGGTACCGCAGCGCTCCTTGCGTCACCCCGTGCGACAGATGCGAAACCAGGTACATTCCCCGCTGATCGTTCTTTCGTAGCTGCTCTCGGCTGATCACCTTGATGAACCGGTCAGGCCCGATTTCCACGCCGCTGCACGACAGCGTGACCGTGGCCGAAGCATTCATCGCGCACATCTTCATCGGCTCCGAAGCCGACAACCCCTTGGCGTCAGCGCTCACCAGCGCAAACACCAGGCCTCCGTCATCCATCGTCCCGCCCAGCACCACCTGCCTCGCCAGACCCCACCCGGTCGACCACGGCGCCGTACCATCAAACACATACCCTTCACCCCGCCGCGCGCACCGCAGCATGGCCGGTCCCGGCCGCCTCAGTTGCGAAAACGCCACCGTGGTAAATGCCTCGCCCGTCGCCATCGTCGGCAGCCACTTTTCCGCAACCGCTTTGTCCGTGCTTCCCCCCACCAGCGCGCACGCCAGCATGTGCTGCAGCGCCACAAACACCGTCACCCCGCACCCCGAGCCGATCACCTCAAACAGCTCTCCAATCTCGCGCATTCCCCCGCCTTGTCCCCCAAGCTCCACTGGTACGTTCACCCCCAGTAATCCCGCCTGGGCCAGCACCTGGATATTCCCCACCGGTAAACCCGCAGCCTGATCAGCTTTCTGCGCCCCCGGCCACAACACCGTCTCCGCAATCCGCCGCGCTTCAGCCCGCCATCCCATCTCATTGACCTGGTTCATCGACCAACCTTTTCTCAAAAACACCTTGTATCCTGCAACTGCACTCCGCGAAGCCCACCATAACACCACCGTCAGCACAAATATTCTGACGCAGTCCGTTTCCCCCCGTAAAATCGTTAATACGCATCCATCATCATTGAAACCTTTAAATACCTCCTCTCTGCCCTTCTCTAAAAAAAACATCTACCTTCCTTCTAAACTTTTAACTTCATACACCATCCCTCCCCTAATAATTTTCATTGTCCCCGCCCCCTCCCCTCATTAAGATCGATTCCCATAAGTTTCGCCACGTCTCCGCAAAACTTGCGTAACTCTTGACATCGCCCAGAGTCACTCACCGGGAGCAAGTTCATATGCGCACGTCACGCCCACACGGCTTTACGTTGGTGGAACTCCTCGTCGTCATCTCCATCATCATGGTGCTCATCGCCATGCTCATGCCCGCGCTTCGCGAATCGCGCGAAGTCGCCCGCCGCGCCATCTGCGCAGCCAACATGCGCACCTGGAACACCATCTACAACCTCTACGCTGCCGACAGCCAAGGCCACTTTCCCGGCCGCCGCATGTGGGACCTGTCCATGAAGAACTTCTCCCCCAACTACGCCCCCACCGATCCCAGCATCACCAACCCAGCCCTTTTCTCCCTCGTCCACGATGTCTCCATCTTCAAGCTCCCCGCCTACGGTTGGCGCCGGCCCGTCCGCCGCTGCCCGTCCCGCACCTTCTCTCGCCCCGCTGAAATCGACCTCACCTTCGACCGCTACGTCGGCGTCGGCTACTACTCCTATTGGATGCAAACCGACTACACCGCCTTCTGGGGCCGCTCCAGCCACACCGGTGCCCCCGCCCTCTGGGGCTGGATCTACGGCGGCGCCCGCGACGCACAACGCATGGGCCCCGTACCAAATCTCAAAGTTAACCGCCGGACTGAAACCCCTCTCATGATGGATCACTCCTACTCCAACGAATACAACGGCAACTACGACTACGGCGGCATCGACGGCGGCTGGGGCTCCAACCACCTCCTCCGCGACGCCGGTGGCAATAATCCCCGACGAAAAGCCGACGGCGCAAACCTCCTCCGCTACGACGGCTCCTGCAAATTCGTCAACATGAAAGTCGTCACCGTCGCCTACATGAAAGACTACTACGAAAACGTCCCCCTCCCCGCCTCCGAAGTCCCCTGAAACCCAACGCTCTCCCGAGTCCAACGAAACATTAGACTCTGACTGAAAATTCTCTTCGTAGGGTGGCGCCGAATCTTCGAGGCCCACCATAGCGGGTTGGATACCCATTGATTCTGCAAAATCACAGGCAAGCCCCTTCCTCACGGGTACGTCTTAATCCTTATCTTCTTCCTCGCTACTATCGTTTTCAGACAAAGCCTGGCACCCCGACATTTTTATAAGTGTAGGTTCCTGGGGAGCCGCCGTAGGTCGTCCCATCCATTCATTCACCCCACCTTTATAAATAAGTTGCAGTACTAGTTGTGATGATCATTAAAACCATGACCGCATATACACTTGTTCCCGGCCTGCGTGTACTTTGTGCAATCACATTTGTGGCATCTCCCCTCCGCTGCCCGCGTTTCTGGACTCGTATCAGAAGCGGGATTTGAGGAGCATCCCCCTAACAAAAAAAGACTTGAAAATAGGAGAATAGCCGTAGTTGTAAATTTAAACATGGTGACTCCTTGTGTTAAATAAAATAGGCGCATCCCCGCATCATTTCCATTATTTATCTCAACACACCACAACCCTCTTCGTCAATCCCTCCTCAAAATCTTGTAGATCTTTGTAAGAGTCTGTATCTCTTCTTCCTCACCTCCCATGAAACGGACAGCGCCCCGCCGGAGCCGCTGCTGCAGCCCCCACCTTCACCCCGCTGGATTTGTAATTCCGTAGTTCCAGCTCCACCAGCGCCCCATCCATCGGCTTCGTGCTCACTCCTGCTTTCACCGGGTTCTCCGCGCTCACCGCTTTAAACTTAAACAGCTTCACAAACGCTCCCACGGCCAGCGCCACTTCCATCTGCCCCAGGTTCTTCCCCGGGCAGAATCGCGGCCCATGGCCAAACCCGAAATGTAGAAAATCATTCAGCCCGGCCTTCTCTTTTAGCCCCTCCCACCGCTCAGGCACAAACGCGTCTGCCTTGTGCCCCGTCACCCCCACGCCCCAGTGATCCTCATGCCGGTTGGCATGCCACACGTCCAGCAGAATGTGCGTCCCTTTGGGTATCCAAAGTTTTTGCCCGCCTGTCGATTCCACCCACGTATCCACCGTCGCCCGCCGAGGCAGGAAATAAAGCGAAGGCGTCAACCGCAGCGTCTCGTTGAGCACATGTCCCAGATACACCGCGCTCTCAAGCTGCCCCGGCGTGTACTCTTCCATGTCCTTCACTTCTTCAAACACTTTCTCCTGCGCCTCCACATTCCTCGCCAGATGCGAAATCGCCCACCCCGCATAAGACGTCGTCGCCTCCAGCGCCCCCGCTAAAAACACCTTGATGTTCCCTCGCAGCGCCTCATCCGGCACATCGGATTTAAACTGCCTCCACAACCCTTTGCCTTCTTTACGCGTCGCGATCACTGCGTCCGTCAGCGCGTCAAAGCAGGCGAAATCCGCCTTGGCCTGCGCGATCCTTCGGCTGAAGTTCGGCACACGGCTAAGCGGCACACCCAGCCTGTTGGTCACCGTATCCCGCACGATATGGTCAATCACCCGCTCCAGCGCCGGCACATACCGATTCCGGATCTCCTCATACGAAATCTGTGCCCCGAAAAAATTATTCGTCAGCATCTCCAGCATCACGGCCTTCACTTCCGGCTCGATACGCACACGCACCGGCCCCTTCGACTCCGCCACATGCTTGCGAAACACCTCCAGACGCTGCTTCACAGTCCTCCGGAACGTCTCTTCAAACTCCGCAAACTGCGCCGGCTGAAACAACGCCCCCCTCGCAAACGGCGGCGTCGACATCTTCTTTTGCCTCTTCCACGTCGCCCCGTTGGCAAACAGCAGCGTCTCCATCCCCGTCGCACGTGCAATCCCCACCGAAGGCAACGTATCCCGATCAAACTGCCCCGGCTTGTCGCCCGTCTCCGTTGCAATCGCCCGGATAATCGCCGGGTCACGCGTCACCAGAATCGGCAGGCACCCCACCACCTCCAGATACCGCGTATGCCGCCCAGGCCCCGTATCCTTCTCCGCCTCCCAGAAAAAACTCTCCAGAATGCTGATCGGCTTTTCATAATTCCAAGGATGCGGAAACGGCAGCGTCGGCCGCCCCGACATCGACCAGAACGCCGGAACCCGCACTGGCTTGATCTCCCCCGCAAACGGGCTCGTCCCAATCACCTGCCCCGGCAATCTCGCCAACCACCTCAACCCCGGTGCGCGCTCCCCCAGACTCTTCTGTTCATTCTCGCTCGGCATCATATTCCCCCATGTTTCATGCGTTTGGTTATCTCAAAAACCCACGCTCATGCCCTCCATTGTAGGCATCACCCTTCAGGTCAATACGTTACAGAGCTGCGTACATTTAGAGTCGGGGGCAACCGGTTGTGGCCCGGGGTCAGTGAGTCTTCAAGCGCAGCTCCCGCGCAATGATCGTTTGATTGTTTCTGGTTCTTCTCTGTATTGGTGCCATTGAACCCTATTGCTCTTTATTTCCCGGCTCATAAAACTGCCATATACCTGCCTTCAAGCGACTCCCCCCCCCCATTCAACCCCAACATCCTGTTAGTGTGATAATGCCCCAACAACTCTCCTTTCAACATCCATGGAAGCCACCTCAAACCCACAACCAGCATGGCGAACATGGGTCGGCCTCCTCGCCGCACCCTTGGCATTCTTCCTTTTGATGCTGATCCCCGGCCCTGCCGAATTCACACCCGATCGTCGTGCTGCTGCGGGCCTCACCCTGGCCATGGCCATCCTCTGGGTCTTTGAATCCATCCCCCTCGCCGCCACCGCACTCCTTCCCCTCGTCGTCCTTCCCGCCTTTAGCGTCCTGACGCCCACCCAGCTCGCCGACTCTTACGGCAACGATCTCATCTTCCTCTTCCTGGGCGGTTTCATCATCGCCAACGGCATCGAACATCACGGCGTGCACCGCAGGCTCTCAAGCATCATCGTCCGCCAACTCGGCCATCGCCCCCGCCTGCTCATCGCAGGCCTCATGTTCGTCACCATGGCCATCTCATTTTTTGTCAGCAACACCGCCACCGCGTTGCTGATGATCCCCATCGGTGTCTCCGTCATTCGCTCGGCAAAAATCCCGACGCCCGGCTTCGCCACCGCAATGATCCTCGGCATCGCCGCCGCTTGCAGCATCGGCGGATTCGGCACCCCCATCGGCTCCACCCCCAATCTCCTCTTCACCGCAGAAATCCGCAATCAAGGCCTCCAGGCCGGCTTCGCTCAATGGATGCTCATAGGCACGCCCTTGGCCATCATCTTCACCTTCTGCGCCTGGGCTCTTCTCACGTTCTGGCTCTTCCCCACCCCGTCCCGCATCCAGGCGCCCGCCACCTCCGAGCCGCCCGGCCCCATTCAGCGAGCCGAGATCCTCGCCGGACTCATCGTCGCCCTCACCACCCTCGCCTGGATCTTCCGCGAAGACCGACTCATCGCAGGCACGCACGTTGGCCTCAACGCCTGGCTACCTGCCGCCAGCGATGGAACAATCGCCATCGCTGGCGCCCTGGCAATGGTTCTCATCCCAGTCTCCTTTCGTCCCCTCAAACTTCTCACCCCCTGGGAAACCGCTTTTAAAATCCCCTGGGACGTCATCCTCATGTTCGGCGGCGGTCTGGCCATGGCCCAAGGCATCCAGCAAACCACCCTCAACATCTATCTCGCCCAATCGCTCAACATCCTTCAAGCCGTCCCGCCGTGGCTCGTTCTCGTCATCGCATGCTTCGTCGGCCTGACCCTTTCCGAAGTCGCTTCCAACACCGCCGCCGCCGCCCTCCTTCTTCCCATCACTTCGGCACTCGCCGTCTCCATCGGCAAAGACCCCATCTTCCTCATGCTCCCCATTGCTCTCTCCACCTCCCTGGGCTTCATGCTCCCCGTCGCCACACCTCCCAACGCCCTTGCCCTCGCCACCGGCGAAGTCTCCGTCCGCGACATGATCAAAACCGGAATCATCCTCGACATCCTCGGCATCCTTCTCATCATCCTCGCCGTCTACACCCTTGGCTTCCCCGCCTACCAGGTCTCTCCCTGAACCACACCCACACCCCCCACATCAACCCCAATCCCTCCTGAAAATCCGGTCAATCTTGGTAAGACTCCCCGCATCTCGCACCTAAAACAAACTCATCTGCCCCCCGGTTTCCGGCCGCCGAAAGTTTGCCGTCGACAAACTCCTCACATCCCGATTAAGCCCATACCTCCGCGTAAACACATCAAACGTCGTCGCCAGTTGCTCCGCCATCGCCCCTTTCCCCCGCCTGCGCCCCTCGTAAGAAGAGTCGTACAGCTTCCCGCTGCTGGCCTGCCGAATAAGCGATTCCACTTTTCTCGCCCGGTCCGGATGCACGCACCGTTTAAGCCAATCCAAAAACAAATCCTTCACTTGGTAAGGCAGCCTCAACAGCACCCACGCCGCCCGCTTGGCCCCTGCTTCGGCCACCGCTTCCAGAATCCGGGGCATCTCCACATCCGTCAGCCCTGGTATCACCGGCGCGATATTCACTGTCACCGGCACCCCTGCCGCGCTTAATTCCCGGATCGCCCTTAGCCGTCCCGCCGGCGCGCTTGCCCTGGGCTCCAGCTTCTGTGCCAGCTCCGTGTCCAGCGTCACCAGCGTCACAGTCACCCGTCCGGCGTTCATCTCTGCCAGTTTCACCCACAAATCCAAATCCCGCAGCACCAGCGCACTCTTGGTCATCGTCGTCACCGGCTGCCCGCACTCGGCCATCACCTCCAGACATGAGCGCGCAATCCTCATCTTGTGTTCGATCGGCTGATAAATATCCGTAATCGCCGACATCACAATCGGCTCAGGCTTCCATGATCGCGATGCCAGCTCTTCCCTCAGCAGCTTCGCCGCATCCGGCTTGGCCATCAGCTTCGTCTCAAAGTCCAGCCCGCTGTTGAACCCCAGATACTCGTGATAAGGCCGCGCAAAACAGTAAATACACCCATGCTCACACCCCCGATAAGGATTCACTGTCCAGTCAAAAGGCACATCCGACGTCTTAGCCACCCGGTTAATGATCGTCTGCGTCCGGTCCGCAAACACCTGCCGTTCCACACGCCGCATCCCCGGCCCACCCCCCTCTTGCTCCATTTCCACCCATTGCCGATCAAGCTCTTCCCCCAGCACATGCAGCCGCACGGACTCAAACCGGTTCCCCGGATTCACCCCCGCCCCCCTGCGATGCGCCGGCCCCTGCGCCAACGCATCCCGATAAGAAAAGTCGTCCTCATTCATACCCTAACATAATACGAACATACTACTCCAGAGTCAATCAAAATCCCAAAAAACTCTGCGCTGGATTTAGTCCGGTTCTCCGGAAATGTCGCCCCCTGCTCTCTTCAGCGCAAGCACGTTCTGGAGGCGCCCATGACAGCTCCACTAACCTGCTTCTCCAACTCTGGCCGATACCTCGATCACCATTGCTTTTTCTAATCTTTTATCTTCTCGACATCACACAGGGGATTCTTCTTTCACACCCCCCGCCCTCGCATTAACGGTGTTCATTCCACGTTGCGCCTTTACTCTATAATGCGCCCACTCCCATTCTCGGGCCCTTCCCATGGCACAACAGCAGCACCAGCGTATCCTTGCCGCCATCGTCTTCACTGATGTCGTTGGCTACTCAGCCCGCATGCAGATTGAAGAGGATAAGACCATTACGCTCGTTAAGCGGGACCTCACCGCGCTCCAGAAAATCTGCCAATCCCACGACGGCAAAGTCATCAAAGACACCGGCGACGGCCTCTTCATGTATTTCTCATCCCTGGATTCCGCGCTTAAAACCTCCACCGGCTTCCTTGAATACCTCGACACCGCCCAGCGGACTTTCACACCCGATAAACGCCTCGAACACCGCGTCGGCATTCACCTGGGCGACGTTGTCGTCAACGATGCCGATGTCCTGGGTGACGGCGTAAACATCGCCGCCAGACTCATGGCCCTCGCTCAGCCCGACACCATCTGCATCTCCTATTCCGCTTACGAATTCATCAAGAACCGGACCAAGCTACACCCCCAGTTCATCGGCCCGCAGCAGCTCAAAAACATCAAAGACCCCGTCACCGCGGTTCTTCTCTCATTCCGCCCGCCCCTTGGCGTGCTGCTCCCGGAGCCTGAAAAAGCCTCCTCCAAGCCAGTGATGAATCTTTCAAAACTCATCCTCTACATCGGCGTGCCGCTCACCGCCCTGATCTTCATCATCGTCAGCTATATCTCACTCTCCAAGTCCGATGCCGAAACAGACCAGTCCCTTGAGCAAGGCCAGTCCTTCTCGGTGGCCGTTCCCACCACGCTCCCGGCCCCTGCGCCCAGTTCCGCCGGCTCGTCATCCCCAGCTTCACCCTCTCAGGCTCTCACCCGCAAAACCAACTTCCTGCCGCTTATCGATCTCAAACGCGATTCCGTCCGAGGCGCCTGGACGCGCACGTCCGACGGCCTTCGCTGCGAAATTGCCGCGCCTGATGCCCCTTTTGAAGTCACCAACGACTGCCCCAGCGCAGCCCGTCTGGCGCTGCCCCTTGCCCCCAGCCAGATTCCCCGGGAGTACGACTTCAACGTCTCTTTCACCCGCCACGCCGGCTCTGACAGCATCGCCCTGATTTTCGTCTCAGGCTCCGGCATCGCTGCCTTTGAAGTCGACGCCTGGGGCAAAAATCTAGGCGGCATCCAGGAAGTCGACTATCGCAACATGATGGCCACCCCCGGCAGCACTTTCACCCTTAAAACCGAGCCCGGCCAGCGCTACAACCTTTCCCTGCACGTGCGCAAGGACCGCATCTCCATGTTTGTGGACGATAAAGAGCTGGCCAGCCTCGACACCGATGGCTCCAACCTCAACCTTAAGTGCTGGACACTCAAGCCCGAAGCTCCCATGGGCATTGGTGCCTTCAAGTCCGGCGCCACTTTCCACACCATCGAGCTCATCCCCGTCAACTCGCAATAAGTGCTTGCCTGCCGCAGTTCCTCAGCAAGCCAACGCAACAAGCCCCCTTTGAGGGCTTGCCGCTTTTGATCGAATTGTTTCACCCACAAATTCCGCCCGGCCGAGCCTGTGGTTCAAAAAGAAGACGATTCGTTCGTCTTGGGAAATGCGCTCGACCAGACCCGCGCGTGGCTGTTGTAAGTGAAGGAGATGTCGTCGTTGGTGCCAACCACCCCATCAGCGCCTGAGCTCTGACAGGAAACCACTGGGAACCCCGAGGCTTTCCAAGTCCGCAACACCAGAGGATTGCCCCAGGCGTCACACACTTGGCCTTCGGATACCCGATACCCCTGCGCCCCCGCAGACTCCAGCGCATTGGCCACGTAGGCAGTCATCTCTGGCTGCGAAATGCCCGGCTGAAGCCTCAACGCTTCCGTAACCAGCATCGGCACCGTCGAAACGATCTCCGTGGTGTAGATTACTTTTTTGCTGGCCCTCTGGTCCAGCCACCACGTCAATACACCCACTCCGACAAGCAGGCACGCCATCAGGGAGACTGTGAGTTGCTTAAGCGTCATGGCTTTTACTCCTGAATTTTCACCTTGGAAAACACCCCGTACACCCACTGCTACGGGAACTGTATACACTCACCCTAACGGTGTCTTCATAAAACTACAACGTATTTTTCACAAAACTATTTCAACACTTGAAAATATCTTTGCTGCCCCGATGCCTCCATCGGGCCAAGCCTCATTCAAACACGCCTGATTCAAGTGCTCTTTCAAGCCTGACGCAAGGTGTTTCACCACGCTTGCTAACCCACCATCAATCCTTGAGCACACCAAAAGCTATATGACTCACGTGACTATTGATCCGCCGCAGGTTCGTCAAAATGTCCAGGTAGATTGAACTGGTTTGAAATCCACCTGAATCCCCATCCTTGAGCCTCTGAAAGTGCTTTTCCCGCAGCGCCTCGTGCAGCGCCCCCACTTCGTCCTTCCCGTCCAGAAGCGATTGCGCCATCTTTCTGTCGCGCGTTGTAAACGCTGTATCCGCCACCAGCAGGCTATGGCTTACCTTGGCGAACACCTCTTCAAGTTCCACCCAGTCCGCGTTTGAGAACTCCAGGCGTAGTTTCGCCTTCTTTTGCGCCAATTCCGACAGGTTCTTGTCGATGATGTCGCCGATATTTTCAAGTTCGTTCAAATATCTCAACTGCTTCATCTGTTCACGTGCATCATGCGCGTCGGCCTCCAGGTTCAGGGACCGGGCCAAAAACCGCTTGATTTCCGAGTCCAGCTGGTCCACCTTGTCGTCTGTTTCTGAAACGCTTTTGGCCAGGACCCCATCGTTGGTTTTCAGCGCCAGCCACACATCTGAAAGCATCCGTCTGACGATCTCTCCCACATGAAGTATTTCTTTGTGTGATAACCCCAGCGCCAGCGCGCTGGATTCCACCGGCCCGTTGGTCAAATGCCTCGCCTGAAAGGCCGTCAGCTGGGTGGCGGGGCCTTCGGGCACCATGTTCACCACAAACTGGTACAGCCACCGGTCTACAGACAAGCAAAACGCCGCGCTGGCCACGTTAAACACCACATGCGAAACCGCGATCTGCGCATCCAGATGCCCCGGCACTTTGGCTAACTGCTCCACCACCGGCGCCAGAAAGATCAACGCCGCCAAGGCCACCAGCGATTTACCCATCAGTTTGGCCAACGCCAGCCTTCTGGCATGGATCTGCGTCCACCCAAACGCCAGCGTGGTCATGGAGATGCCCACGTTCGCCCCGATCACTGCGGGCACCGCCAGCGCCAAGGAAGCCCCTTCGATATGCCCCAGGGCGATCACCAGCGCAATCGCCGCGGTGCTGGACTGGAACATGATCGTCATGCCCATGGAAGCCAGCGCCAGCAGAAACGGGTGGTGCTGCACGATCCCCACCAGTTGGATCACCTCTTCATTCTTGCTCACTTCCGCACCGGAAACCGCGTTCTTGGCGATCCCCACCCCCAGCAGCACAAAAGCAAGGCTCAGCACAATCTGCCCGATCCCGCGCTTTTTATCCGACTTGGTGAACTGAAACAGCACCACACCGACAAGCACCATGATCGGCGCATACCGGTCGATCCGCAGCGACAACAGGATCACCATCACCGTCAGGCCGATATCCGTGCCATGCAGCACCACCAGCATCTGCCGGCCGGTCATGTAGCCGGACTTGATCGCATTCACCGCCAGGATGGAAATGGTCGTGCTCGACGGCGTGACCACAGCCAGCGCAATGCCCGAGAAAAACGCCTTCACCGGCTTTCGGCCCAAGTCCTGCAGCCAGATCGCCATCCGGGCCCCAAAAAGCCGATCCAACCCTTTACGAAGGAACCGAACCCCAAACAAAATGAGCGCCACACCGCCAAAAATAGTCAAAAGCGTAATCATTAACCGGTTC
Organism: uncultured Phycisphaeraceae bacterium; assembly: GCA_964542875.1. Lineage (GTDB taxonomy): Bacteria > Planctomycetota > Phycisphaerae > Phycisphaerales > Phycisphaeraceae > CAZGOM01. The sequence continues at coordinate 9,254 of CAZIWA010000006.1, read as the reverse complement.
TTACCTTCACCAAACCCCGGACTCGAATTGTTAAGATTCGGTTAGTAATAGTAGTATCGCACTGTCACCAACGCAATAGCTGGTGGGTCCATCCAAGTACACACGTCTCTGCATTTTCGCATTCGGATTCAGACTCGATCACAATTCCCCTTTTAAGTGATTCTCCCATAAGTCACCTCCAATGCATCCTCTTATTTGCTCATTCCTCCATGTAATCGTTCCCGCACCGGGTCGTCGGCAAAACCAACCCGCTTGATGCTTAAACCTGCTCCACGCCCCCTTTTCAGGCTGCTCCCTGCTACACTACTACCCCTTATTCCAGCCCATTTAAAGCCCAAAGAGTCCACCATGCTCACCAGCCGTCAGATCCGTCAGCAATACATCGACTTCTTCGTCTCCAAGCACGGGCACACCTTCGTCGCCTCCTCCCCCGTGGTGCCGCTGAGCGATCCCACGCTCCTGTTCACCAACGCGGGCATGAACCAATTCAAGCCCTACTTCCTCGGCTCGGAAAAAGCCCCGTGGACGCGCGTCGCCAACACACAAAAGTGCATTCGCGCAGGCGGCAAACACAACGATCTTGACGATGTGGGTCGGTCCCGCCGCCACCACACCTTCTTTGAAATGCTCGGCAACTGGTCGTTTGGCAACTACTTCAAGCAAGGCGCCATCGAAATGGCCTGGGAACTGCTCACGCAGGTCTGGAAGCTTGATCCCAAGCGGCTCCATGTCTCCTGCTACGAAGGCAATCCCTCTGCCGGCGTTCCGCGCGATACCGAAGCCGCAGACATCTGGCGCAAGCTGGCCAACTGGGACCAATACCCCGGCCACACATCCGATGCCCACATCCACTTTTTCGGCAAAGACAACTTCTGGGAAATGGGCGACACCGGCCCCTGCGGTCCCTGCACCGAAATCTACATTGACCGCACCCCCGACATGACAGGCGGCCCGGAAGTCAACGGCAACGACCCCCGTGTCATGGAAATCTGGAACCTCGTCTTCATCCAGTACAACCGTGATGCATCCGGCACGCTCTCCGTGCTCCCGGCCCAGCACGTCGACACCGGCATGGGCTTTGAACGCATCAGCCAGGTCCTTCAAAACGTCGACTCCAACTTCGGGATCGACCTCTGGCTCCCCATCTTCGCGGAGCTCACCAAGCTCTCCGGCAAGCCCTACACCGGCTTGTTTCCCAAGACCAACAGCGTCGACCCGGTCGCCGAAGCGGCGAATCCTCAGCTTCGTACGGACATCGCTTTCCGCGTGATTGCAGACCATCTGCGCTGCCTCACCTTCGCGCTCACCGACGGCGCAACCCCGTCTAACGACGGCCGCGGTTCGGTGCTTCGCCGCATCCTCCGCCGGGCTTACCGCTTTGGCCGCCAGCAGCTCGGTATGACAGGCCCCTTCATCCACAAGCTCGTGCCCGCGCTCGTTGCTGAAATGGGTGATTCGTTCCCAGAACTCAAGACCCGTTCCGACGCAGTCATCGCCATCATCAAGGACGAAGAAGAATCCTTCGAGCGTACGCTCGAACGTGGCATCGCGCTCTTTGAAGACGCCGCTGCGGCCAGCACCAAAGCCGGTTCAAAAGCCATCACCGCTGCCGACGCCTTCAAACTCCATGACACCTTCGGTTTCCCCGTCGACCTCACCCGCGTGATGGCCGAAGAACGCGGCATGACCGTCGACATCGCCGGATACGAAAAACTCATGGAGGAAGCCAAGGAAGTCGCTCGCTCCGGCGGCGGCCCCGCTGACGCTTCCGCATCCCTCACCGAACTGGTGACCAAGGAATCTATTCCCGGCACCTTCTTCAACGGCTACCTCGAAACCGAAACCCCCGCCCTCACCACCAACGTCCGGCTCTACAAGCTCGAAGGCGCTCAATACCTCCCGGCCAAATCCGCTTCCCAGGGTGACCAGGTCGCCATCGTCCTGGCCGCCACCCCCTTCTACGGCGAATCAGGCGGCCAGGTGGGCGACACCGGCGCGATTCACCTCCCCAACGGCCGCGTCGCCATCACCGACACCGTCAAGGTCGGCGATGTTTTCTTCCATCTGGGCACCGTCGAAGCCGGCACCATCATGGCCACCGCCACCCCGGTAAAGGTTTCCGTGGGCGTTGAACGCGTCCGCAGGGAAAAGATCGCCTCCAACCACACCACCACGCACGTGATGAACCACAAGCTGCGCCAGGTGCTGGGCGATCACATCCAGCAAAAGGGCTCACTGGTCGACGATCAAAAACTCCGGTTCGACTTCTCCCACAACGCTCCCATCTCCGCTGACGAGCTTTCCAAAGTCGAAGCCCTTGTCGTGGACGACATCAAAGCGGACCTCAAAGTCCACACCGAGTTTGCCCCCCAGGAAGACGCCCTCAAGATCCACGGCCTGCGCGCCGTGTTCGGCGAGAAATACCCGCCTAAGGTCCGGGTCGTCTCCATCGGCGCTTCCCTCACGGAACTGCTGGGCAACCCCGGCAACACCGACTGGTACAACAAGTCCGTCGAATTCTGTGGCGGCACCCACCTGCCCTCCACCGGCGCCGCGGAAGACTTCGTCATCACCTCTGAGGAAGCCGTCTCCAAGGGCGTCCGCCGCATCACCGGCATCACAGGCATCACCGCGGCGAAAGCCCGGTCGCAGGCCGCCAAGGTGATCGACCGGCTTGAACGCCTCAAGCATGTCGGCCCTGATGACCTGGGCGCAGCCCTTCAGGAAGCTTCGCAGGAAGCCCTTGCCGCCACCCTGCCAGTTTCCGCCAAACCGAAGGTTCAAGCTCTCATCGCCCAGCATCAGGCCGTGCTCAAGGAACATGAAAAATCCAAGAGCAAGGCCGCTGCCGGCGCCGCAGTCGATATCGCCCGGTCCATCGCCGAAGGCCCTGACAGCAACGTCATCGTCGCGGAAGTCCCCGGCGCCGACGCCAACGCGCTCCGCAGCGCCATGGACGTGATCAAAGCCAAGAAACCCGGCTCCGCGGTCCTGCTGGCCGGTGTCGTCGACGGCAAGATTTCCTTCGTCGCCCTCGTGCCTCAGCCGCTGATCGCCAAGGGCTTGAAAGCCGGCGATTGGGTCCGTGAAACCTCCAAGGTCGCCGGCGGCAAAGGCGGCGGCAAGCCCGACATGGCTCAGGCCGGCGCCCCAGACGCCGCAAAGCTCAATGACGCACTCGCCGCAGCCAAGGCCTATGCAACACCGCTGGCCGGTTAAGCCGCAGCGACGCACGGACGCCAGACATGACACAGTCCGCAAAAATCCTCATGGCCGGTGACTCCACCATGGCCGACGTCCCCGAAACCCACCCCAAACCTCAGGTGGGCTGGGGCCAGGCCTTTGCCGGCCTATTTCCCAAAGGCGTCGTCGATAACCGCTCCATCGGCGGGCGAAGCACGCTCAGTTTCGCCGCCCAAGGCCATTGGGACCGGCTCGTCTCAGACATCCGCCCCGGCGACTGGGTCATCATCCAGTTCGGTCATAACGATCAGAAATCCGCAGACCCTGCGCGCTTCACAACACCCACGGGCGAATACCGGGCCAACCTGGTCCGATTCATCCACGACGTGCGCGAAAAACAAGGCCTGCCCGTTCTGGCCACTTCCATTGCCCGCCGAAGTTTCACCGAAGACGGGGTACTTCAGGACACCCACGGCCAATACCCCGTGGTCACCCGTGAAGTGGGCGATCGGCTGGAGGTTCCCGTCCTCGACCTGCAGCACATCTCCGCCAAGATGATCATCGATCATGGTCAGGAGCCGTCCAAGAAAATCTTCATTTGGATCGCCAAAGGCGACATTGAAGCTCTTCCAGACGGCGCGCAAGACAACACCCACCTCAGCCGTTACGGCGCAGACCTCATCGCCAAAGGCGCGCTCGCGGAAGCGCGCAGACTGGGCTTAGGCTTGGCTGATCTGGCGAAATAAAAACCTTCCTCCTTTTCTTTACTCTTACGGATGTCGCTTCTTCATCCGTGCCCCGGCTGTCGCCCCGGCCAGGGCCCAGATGCGTCTTCCCCTTTCAAATAACAAGGGCCGACGCATGCGCCGGCCCTTGCACAATTCAATCAAGGCATCTACTTACAGCTTGAGCTGCGTCTTAAACCGTTCCATGGCTTCCTGAACATTCGCGCGGCTGTTGAACGCGCTGATCCGGAAGTACCCTTCGCCTGATACGCCAAAGCCTGAGCCGGGGGTGCCCACGACATTGGCCTCGCCGATGAGCTTATCGAAGAATTCCCAGGACTTGAGGTTGTTGGGCGTCTTAAGCCAGATATAGGGAGCGTTCACGCCGCCGTACACTTTGAAGCCCAGACCAGTGAGGGTTTCGCGGATGATCTTCGCGTTACCCATGTAGAAGTCGATGGTTTCCTGGACTTGCTTCTTGCCTTCGGGAGAGTGAGTCGCTTCAGCAGCCCGCTGCACCACGTAAGACACACCATTGAACTTGGTGGTGTGCCGGCGGTTCCACAGCCGGTGGAAGTCGACCTTCTCGCCGGACTTGGTCTTGCCGATCACCGTCTTGGGAACAATCGTATACGCGCAGCGCGTGCCGGTGAAACCCGCGGTCTTGGAGTAGCTGCGGAACTCGATGGCCACATCGCGGCCGCCGGGGATCTCATAGATCGACCGGGGAATGCTCGGATCGGTGATGAAGGCGTAGTAGGCCGAGTCGTAAAGGATCACCGCATCATTGGCCTTGGCGTAGGCAACCCACTTGGCCAGGGTTTCGCGCGTGGCCACCGCACCGGTGGGGTTGTTGGGGTAGCAGAGATAGATCACGTCAACCTTGCCGGTGGGAAGGTCGGGGGTGAAGTTGTTCTCAGCCGTGCAGGGCAGATAAACCAGCCCGTCGTACTGGTCTTTGGCGTTGAAGTCGCCGGTGTTGCCCGCCATCACGTTGGTGTCGACATACACGGGGTAAACCGGGTCCGTGAGGGCAATCTTGTTGTTGTTGCCCAGGATATCCAGGATGTTGCCGGTATCGCACTTGGAGCCGTCGGAGACGAACACTTCGTCGGCTTCGATGTTGCAGCCGCTGGCCTGGTAATCATGCTTGGCGATCGCGGCGCGCAGGAAGTCGTAGCCCTGTTCATCGCAATAGCCCTTGAAGGTGCCGCGGGAAGCCATTTCATCCACGGCCTTGTGCATGGCCTGAATGACGGCCGGTGCGAGGGGTTCGGTCACGTCGCCGATGCCAAGGCGAATGATCTTCGCATTGGGGTTGGCCGCGGCGAATGCTTTCACCCGGCGACCGATTTCGGGAAACAGGTAGCCGGCCTTGAGCTTCAGATAGTTTTCGTTGACAAATGCCATGAGGGATTCCTTAGTGGATTTCAGGCGGACATGATACCGATTTGCGCGGTATGGGTGTCGCCATCGCCCATCACGGAACCCAGGGGGATGGGTACGGGGCCCAAAGCACATTGAATTCCGGGTTATAAAAACCGCCGGCCAGCAAAGAATAGTTGAACCAGACGCTGGACTTCACACCCGCTGGGTCAAACGGAAATGAAGAAATCTCAAACACCGCCGGATGCTTGATGTACTGCGCGTGCCCATCGACATAGCTCGTGGTGAACCCATCCATATGCCGCGGCATGGAGTTGAGGTTCTTGTCTCCTGCGATCCAATATTCACTGGGAAACATCGGCACCAGCATCGCTGTCAGCGACGGCGCAGTCTGCGCCAACCCGGACCGCACGCCGTGCGCGCCCTGGTGGTGTGTCTCGATGAAAAGCGCTTTCTCAGACAACCGGCCCAACGAATCCCGCCGCGTGTGCGTCAGCAGTCCACCGGGCCTGGCGTAGGAAAGATAGGCGTTGAGCCCGTAGTTGGCCTCACGCCAATCGCCCAATTGCCCGCGCCACCACGGCCTGTCGGAAGGGCAGTAGGCGTTGGGCATGGCATAGGCGCTCTGCGCGCCGTCAGGGTTATAGTTCCCGGGATTCAACAGTTCCCACATGCTGATGGACCACCCCTGCGAGGTCACCAGCGGTGTGCTGGAAAAACCCGCAGCGGCGTAACTGTTGATCCGCCCCACGCGACCTCTGCCCACCGCCGGCACAATCACCCCCTGATAATCCGAAGCGTAAATCCCCACGCCGCTCATGGAGATTCCGCGTTGGTTGGAAAGGCACCGGGTGATCATCGCCGTGTCTCTGGCGGCGCGCACCGAAGGTAGCGTCAGCGCCAGCAGCACGGACGTGATCGTGATGACCGTGAGAAGTTCCACCAGCGTAAACGCAGGACACCTGTTGAAGTGAGACATACGCAAACTCCAGGATTTGATGAGCAAATTAAGATGCGAAATGAAGGTTCATCGACTCAAAAGGCAGCACCAGCGCGCCAGGCGGCCGCGTTGGATCGACAATCAAAGACCTCAGCGCCCAAATGCCCTGCCGGGCAAGGGTCGCATTGTTTTCCATTACCCAGGGGTGCCCTGCAAACGGCCCGGAAGCCGCCCGGTGGCGTTGCCCCGAAAACACTTCATCCAAAGGATCAAGTTCTATACCTGCCGCCGCAAGCTGCGGACGTGCGGACGCAGCCATCCCGATCTCTGCCCAGATGATGGCGTCCACGTGTGGCGTCAGCGACGCCAGCCGATGGATCCACGACGCCTCGCCCTCACCCAGCCGATATGAAATATTCAGTGCAGGGTCCGGCGTGATGCCTGCCTGTGCCAGCGCCCCCAGATATCCCTGCTCCCATGACGCGGCCCAAAAACCCTGGCTGTTGGCGATGTTGCCGTTCATCAGCGCGATCCGCTTTCGCCCGCGCGCAGCCAGATACCGCACAGCCGTCGCCGCCATCGCCACAGCATCGTAAGTCACCCGATGAAGTATCTGGCTTTCGGGATGCTCAGGCATCACATCCGTCCCCCCAGCCACCACAAACGGAACATTCAACTCCTGCAGCGCCTTCACCAGCGGTCGGCGCACCTCACCGCTGACGAGCAACCCATCAAGCCCATCGGCAAACCGCCGCAGCATTGGCGTCACTTCCTCCACCGGCGTGTCAGACGTGATGCTCGCCATTTGCATCCGGATGCCCATCTTCGGCGCTTCGCGCATCAGCACGTCCACCATCGGTGTGTAATTCAAATCATGAATCCGCCCGTGCACTTGCTCCACCGTGATGAACCCCAGCCGATCCGCGCTTGCCGGGCGTGTTTCCTGTTCGGTGGGCTTGGCGCCAAGGTCATGCCGGCGATACCCCAGCTCCCGCGCCGCCTGCTTGATGGCCACCCGTGTAGCGTGCTTGATTGCCGGATGATTCTGCAGCGCCATCGAAACCGTGGCCACCGACACCGAAGTCTTGCGGGCAATATCACTGAGCCTGATTTTCGTGCTGGGTTTGGCGGGCATGCACAACACCATAATTGAAACATTTAAAATGTCAATAACTTTTCATTTTTTCAAATTTTCAAACTTTTAAGACGTAAGATCCCCTCTCATGGTTCTCGCTTTGATCGGTTCCAACTCAGGAGAAAACCCATGACCACCCTCGCCCCCCGTAAGCCGGCCGTCACAAGCGACATCTATCTGACCGATCTTCCCTCCCGCGTGATCGGCGGGCTCAAGCCTGCCCGCGGCGTCGGCCGCGGCTGGGTGCCGGTCGAATATCAGGCCGACGACATCTCCGGCACAGGCCTCGCCGCCGGCTACGGGTCAAACGCCAAACCCCTCACCCTCGAACTTGGCCTCACCGGCGTCCATACCCTCTACATCGCCCTGGGCCAGCACGACGGCGTACGGGTCTGGCTCGACGGCGAATCCAGCTTCCGCGAACTTATCTGCGAACATGGCGGCCGCCGCTTCCAGGAAGCCAAACTCCACACTGCCGACCTCACTGGCAAACGCCTCCATATCGCTCCTGTGCCAGCCATCCCGCTGGCCCGGCAGGAAGCCGCCACATTCGTGCCCTACATCCGCGCGGTTCCCGCCAAAGCCGCCCCCGTCAACGCACGAAACCTCATCGGCACAAACGACGGATTCTCATGGATCGCTCTAAACGGCATGGAATCCGTGAAGGATGTGAGCAAGGTGTTTACGCCGTTTCGCGACAGTGACTTCTTCAGAATCCTCTGGTGCCCTTTCGGCGCCGATGTCTCCGGCAATCACACAACCCGTATCGGCACCACCTTTGCCCATCCTCATGGCGTCACCCATGCGTACCGCCGCTGCGACCGGCTTTATGCGCAAACCGTCCGTCGGGTGCTGGCCAATGGCGGCGACATCCTCAAAGAAGCTTCCAAAAGCGCCCGCGATGTCGGTGTCGACTTCTGGTTTTATCTCAGGCCTGAAGCGTTCTTTTGCCAGTTCCCTCATGACGGCGCATTCACGTCGAGGTTCTTCAACCAGAACCCGCAACTTCGATGTGTCGATGAACTCGGCCGCCCGGTGCTGCGCATGAGCTACGCTTACCCCGCAGTGCAGGATCACATGCTGGCGTACATCGAAGAGCTTCTCACCTACCAACCCGGCGGGCTCTGCCTGGCATTCAACCGAAGCCTGCCGGTGATGATCGCCGAAGAACCGGTGGTGCAGGCATTCACCCGCAAGCACGGGCGCAAACCAAAGCTGCCTGAAGAAATCGACTCCGCAGAAATGGCGCTGGTGAGATACGACCTGCTGCGAGGATTTCTGGAACGGCTCTCGACGCTTCTTGAGAAAAAGAAAGCCAAGCTCTCCTGCATTACGCACGCCAACCCGGAAAACGCCCGCATCCTCGGGCTGGATATCCAGCGCGCCTGCCGCCAGGGCCTCTTTGAGTCCATCTGCGTAACCAGCCACTGCGGACACCAGCCGTTTTGGCAAAATCTCAGGGATGAAACAGGCGTAAAAATCTACCCCGGCGTGGATGGCGCACATGAGCCCACCTGCACGCGACCGGACTCATGGGACCACAAGTGGCAAGCCCAAGGCATCAAAACAGTGCTGGAGTCCGGCATGGACGGCGCCTTTTTCTGGGACGCCGACATGATGCAAGGCAACCCCTACAACTGGCACGTCTATCGCAAAGGCGGCACGCCATCATGGCTCAACGCCATTCTTGCGGATCAACCTGATGCAAACGTGAGATTCAAACTGATCACGCAAATGCGCGGCGTGCCCTATGACCGGTACAGCCCCTCGGCGAGCTATTAAGCATTGGCCAACGGGGGTGGCGCATGCTCCCCGAAGCCCATTAGCCTTCGGCCGTTTCGGGTTTCGGGTTTCGGGTTTCGGGTTTCGGGTTTCGGGTTTCGGG
>CAZIWA010000005.1:64719-86430 GCA_964542875.1 uncultured Phycisphaeraceae bacterium | reverse complement strand
TGATGGGTTTGCCGGGGTCGTTTTTGGCGCTGACGGGCTTCATGAAGACGACGGGGTAGTTGGGCAATTCGGCGCCGGTTTCCTTGGCGTGCTTGAGATAATTGAGCCCGATGCAGAAGATATTGACGGGGTCCAGGGGGGCCAGGCGGTGGGTGATGGGGGCTTTCTGGCCGGTGGGGGTGAGGCCTTTAAAGAGACAACCGGATAAAATTTCTGCCTGATTATTTCCTAAGTCGATGCCGTAAGTGGGCTTATGGTTTTGATCGAGGAAGCGTGCGATGCGCATTTTGGCAATCTCCCAGGGTTTGGTGCGTTATAATCTGGCAGCACTTTACCGGGTGGGGGCTGGTGGAACCAGCCCGCTTACTGTGAATCGGGCAAATGACCGACCCAATGGAATGGATTGCTCCTTATGGCCAAAGCCACATCTTCGCAAGCGTCAGGCAAGCAGGAAATACAGAGTCAGCAGGGCGAGCAGTACGGCCCGCCTGTGATTCCTGATGCGCCGGGCAAGCCACTGCCGCGCAAGACCACATGGGCAGATGTTGTCGACACAGGCAAGCGGACGGACATCCCTGAAGGGCTCTGGCTGCGCTGCCCCGAGTGCGAAACCATGCTCTACCGGAAAGTGGTTGAGCAGAATCTGCATGTGTGCCCCGAGTGCAATCATCACATGCGTATCGGGGCGGATGACCGGATCAAGCAGCTTTGCGATCCCGGCAGCTTTGAGCCGCTTTGGGAAGATGTGGGGCCGATGGACCCGCTGGAGTTCAACGACCTCAAGCCCTACAAAGAGCGCATCAAGCAGGAACAGAAAAAGGCCGGGCACAAGGACGCCGTGATTTGCGGGAAGGGTTTTATCCGCGGGCGTGGCGCGGTGCTGGCCGTGATGGACCCGCGATTCATGATGGGCTCCATGGGTTCCGTGGTGGGTGAGAAGATCACCCGGAGCGTGGAACTGGCGATCAAGACCGGGCTGCCGTTGATCATCGTTTCCTGCTCGGGCGGCGCGCGCATGCAGGAAAGCACGCTCTCGCTGATGCAGATGTCCAAGGTCTCCGCGGCGCTGGCCCGGCTGGACGCCAAGGGCGGGTTGTTCATCAGCCTGCTGACTGACCCCACGACGGGGGGCGTGACTGCGAGCTTCGCCATGCTGGGCGACATCATCATCGCGGAGCCCAAGGCGCTGATTGCCTTTGCCGGGCCTCGCGTGATCGCCAACACCGTTCGCCAGGAACTGCCTGAGGGTTTCCAGCGTAGTGAACATCTGATGGCCAAGGGCTTCGTCGACAAAGTCGTCGACCGCAAAAACCTTCAGGTGGAAATCAGCCGCTTGATCGACTACGCGGGTAAATAATGTTTGAAGTGTCTGGGGAAGTCGATCAGCGGTCAGGTGGTGAAAATGGGCTTAGACAACGCGAATCTCGGTCGGACTGCCACAAACCGCTGGCTGCTTGCCCTTGCACTGGCTTTCATCGCCGTGCTGGTTGGGGTGGGTGCGCCGATCCTGGCGCAGTCGGGCCGCACAGAGCGCCGGGCCGAGCGTGAACGGGCCGCGGAAGCGCGGTCGAGCGCGAACCTGGGGACCATCCCGCCCCGGAAGCTGGTCGAGGGGCTGAACGCCATCTCTACCCGGCATTACAACGTTTTTTCCGATGTGCCCGACCAAGACCTTGCGCGCATCACCAAGCACATGGATGCGCTGTTTGATAACTACACGCAGCGGTTCTCCGGCTTTAAGTCCGATGTCGATCCCAACCGGCGCATGTCGCTGTTTGTGTTCAAAACCAAAGCGGGCTACGCACAGTTTTTCGACAAGATGGGCATGAGCGGGGCCAACACAGGCGGCATGTTCTTCGTTACGCAGGATGTGCAGGGCCTGGCCGTTTTCCTTGAAGGCAGGGCGCCGCAGGAAGTGCTCAATGTGCTTCAGCACGAGGGCTTCCACCAGTTCGCGCATGCGTTCATCGGCGTGGAACTGCCCATCTGGGTCAACGAAGGCATCGCGCAGTATTTCGAAGACGGCATCCTTATCAACGACAAGTTTTACCTGGGCCTGGCAAACGCCCAGCGGGTGCAATCGGTGAAGGCCGCGATCGAGCTTAAGAAGGCCATCGACTTCAACACACTGCTGGCCACCACCGATGGCGAGTGGATGCAGAACGTGATCACCGGCTCGCCTAAAGGCTCTCTGCAGTACGACCAATCGTGGTCGATGGTGTACTTCCTGGTTACTGCGGACAACGGCCGGTACCGGCCCGCGTTTGATAAATACCTCCGGTTGGTGGCCGCCAAGAAAGACAGCCTCACGGCGTTTAAGGAAGCCTTCGGCAGTGAAGACACCTCCGGCTTCAAGAAGGCGTGGCAGGACTGGGCCCTGGCCGTGCAGCCCGACTACCTGAGCCAGGCCGTGGAGCGCATGACGTTCCTGGGTGAGGCGATCGGCTTCATGAACAAGAGCAAGTACCCGATTCCCAACAGCACGGAAGGGCTGCGCAACTTTTTGCAGAAGACCAAGTTCAGCCTCACGATGATGAGCCATCACGGCATCAAGACCGAATATCTGGCGGGTAATGAAGCGCTTTATCGGTACCGCGGCGCCAATGGGCGTGATGTGTTTTTCCAGATGCTTTCGCCGTCGGACCCGAAGATCGGGCTGCCGCGGATCTCGGCTCCCGGTTTGAGCCCCACGCCGACGCTGAACTGGCTGCGCGATCCGGTGACCAATGAGTTGATTTACAACATTTCCTATTCGGCGAAGTGATTGCGAGTGGAGTTGGAGAGGGATGACCCGTGCGGTGGTGTGCGTTGTGGGCGTTGAGGTTGGCGAGGTGGTTTTGTTGGGTTGGTGGGAGGTCGGGCTGCGCCCGAAGTCGTCGCTTGCGCTTGCGGCGAATGCTACAACGGTCCATGTGACAAACAGATGGTTGGAATTGGAAGTAGAGGTTTGATTATTCGGCGCATTTCCGCATTCGAAGGCGGCCCTCACCGTGAGCCCACTCCCAAAGGGTTGATCATTTCCCAGGTTTTGAAATGAGCGTTGGATGCGCAGAAGCGAAGAGGAAGAGTTTTACCGCGAAGGCGCGAAGACGCGAAGTTAAGAGGCGGAAAAGTCAGAGTCGGGAAAGAGCAAAGACAAAGGTAAACGGAGTTGGGTCGTTACGGGGTGGCTGGCGTGGACATGGGCGCGTGCAAGAGCTTTTTTTAAATGATTCAAACCCAGGGTGGCGCATGAGTACATGCTTACCCTGGGCTTCCTTGTTTATCGCTTTGGGCGAATAGACAAGACGCCGGCAGTTGATTCCCGAGGTCGCTTGCCATGTCTTCCAGAAACTTGGGTCATGATCAGCCCAAAGGGGAGAGGGGGTAAGAACGGATGTAGCGTTGTCGTGCTATTCGGTTTTGGGGTGGGAGGCGGTGGGTTTGTTTTTTGTTGGCGAGTGGCCCGGACACAGCACTGCTGCGGGCCGTGCTGTGCCACCCGGAAGGGTTGGCGTTGATGGAATGTTTGTTTACTTTTCTTCCTGCACGGCCTGCTTGTAGCGGCGCATGATGCCGGCGCGGGTGACCAGGCCCAGGGGGCGTTTTTTGTCGTCGAGCACACAGAGGATGCCTAGGTCCATGATTTCCAGCTTGGCCAGGACGGTTTCCAGGTTGTCATCCGGAAGCACGGTGGCCAGATCGGTTCGGGCCAGTTCGTCGACGATCATCAGCGACAGTGCTTCGGGGTGCAGCAGGGCGCGGGTGACTTCATCGCGGAGAATCATGCCCAGGTAGGTTTGCTTTTCATCGATCAGCACGAAGTGGGCCTGGGAGTTTTCACGGGCTTTTTCGATGAGGGATTCGGCAGGGTCGCCGGAATCGACGGCGATGGGTTCCACCAAGTCCACTTCGTCGACGTGAAGCTGGCGCAGCAGGGCACTTTCGCGGCCGGGTTCCTGCTCGATGTTGACGCCTTTTTCCCGAAGGATGGTGGTGTAGATGCTTTCACGAAGGAGGAGTGTGGAGGAACTGGTGGCGATGACGGAGACGAGCATGACGGGGAGGATGAGGTTGTAGTCGCGGGTGATTTCAAAGATGAGCAGGAAGGCGGTCATGGGGCAGTGGACGGCGCCGGCGAGCACGCCTGCCATGCCGGCTAGGGCGAAGGTGGCGGGGCTGACGGAGGCGGGGTCGGCCAGGCCGAGGATCTGCACGCCGACGCCGACGGTGCCGCCGACTGCGGCGCCGATGAAGAGGCTGGGGGCGAAGATGCCGCCGGAGCCGCCGGAGCCGAGCGTGGTGCCTGTGCCGAAGATTTTCAGGAACACCAGCAGGAGCAGGAAAATGAACATTTCATTGCGCGTGCGCACGGCCTGGGGCGGGGTTTCCGAGATGCGCGTCAGGCCTGCGGCATCCGCTGCGGCGTGTTCAGATCGGGCGATGGATTCGGTGGTGACGATTTGCGGACCCACCGGGCCTGGGGGCACAGGCGCCGGGCTGATGATGGCGGGGGCGGTGCTGGGGCTTGTCGTGGCGGTCGGAGGCACAATGGGGTAGGCGGGAAGGTCTTTACGGATGCCTTCCCTGGTCTTGGAGGCTGCTTCGTCGGCAGCTTCGCGCCTGGAGACATTGTCGTAAAGGCCGGGCTCCAGCAGGGAGACGATCACCGGGTAGCCGTTGCCCATGTAGGCAGGGGGGTTGTACCCGGGCATGGCGTGGGGGTAGATGAGCACGAAGATCGCGCCGGAGACGCCCAGCACGAGTCCGCCTGCTGCGGGGCGGATGGCGGGGTGCAGCCGAACCCGGTGCACCCACCATTCCTCAAGCCTGCGCAGGGTGATGGTGTAGCAGTAGGCGGTGAGCCCGCAGATGACGCCGAGGATGGCGTAGAGCCAGATGTCCTTGATGGCGAAGGGGTAGCCGGAAAGCTCCTGGGAGACGCTGAAGATGGCGGTGTTGGAGTTGCTTACGGCGTGGGCGACGGCGGTGCCAAAGACGCTGGCGAGGATGATGGGCATCACGCTGCGCAGGGAGAAGTCGCGCAGCATGACTTCCAGCACGAAGATGGCTGCGGCGATGGGGGCGTTAAAGAGGCAGGCCAGGCCGGCAGCGGCGCCGCAACCTACGAGCGTGGGCATGTATTGCCGGCCGACTTTAAAGGTCTGCCCGATGAAGGACCCCAGCACGGAGCCGATGGTGACGATGGGGCCTTCCACGCCGACTGCGCCGCCTGAGCCGATGGTGATGGACGACTTGACCGCGGTGAAGAAGCCCATGCGCGGGCGGAGGACGCCGTGTTTAAAGACGAGGGCTTCGATGATGTCGGGTATGCCGTGGTTTGGGGGGGCGCGTTGGATGTAGTACTGGATGACGCCCACCAGCAGGCCGCCGAAGGAGGGGATGACCACCAGGAGCATGAGTTTCAGGGAGATGGCCAGGTCTTGCTGGGAGTAATCGCCAAAGAAGAATTCTTCGGAGAAAGTGACCATTTTGCCGAAGCCGACGGCGACGAGGCCGGTGGCGATACCCACAAACGCCGCCATGGCGATGATGTACCAGTCCCGGGTGAGGCCCAGGATCTGGCCGATCTGATCGAGAACGCGTTGAAAGAAGGCGTTTCTAAACATTTGCGGGCGTGGCGCATCCGGAATGGGGTGTGGGTTCTTACTGCGTGTTGTAGGGTGAATCGAGGCGTGAGGCAAGCCCCCGCAGGGGCTGGTAAAACCGGCACTGGCTAGCTGGGGACGATCCGGGTATACTTCTTGGCCTGATTCGGGCTGGTAGCTCAGGGGTAGAGCATTCGCCTTTTAAGCGATTGGTCGTGGGTTCAAATCCCACCCGGCCCACTTGACTTCTCTGACAAGCCAATGCGCGCGACGCTTATTAAATCATTCAAGTTTGAAGCGGCCCACCACATTCCCACATTTCCGGTTGGCCACCCGTGTTCCCGCATGCACGGCCATTCCTACAAAATCGAAGTTGTTGTCTCCGGCGAGGTTGATCCCGCCAAGGGGTATCTGATCGATTTCGGCGACATCAAGCGCGCATACAAGCCCATTGAAGACCAACTGGATCACCGGGTGCTCAATGAGATTCCCGGGCTGGAAATTCCAACATCTGAGATGCTGGCCAAATGGATTTATGACCGGCTCAAACCGACGCTGCCCATGCTTTCGAAGATACGGGTCAATGAGACGACCACTTCCCAGGTGGAATACGCGGGGGAGTGAGCGGGCCGCGTGGGGTCTGGGGGGCATGACGAATTCCGCGGAGAGGGCAAATTCAGGGGGATTGGCGACTGACGGGTTCACTTATGTCGGTGAAGGTGGTTGATCGGGAGCCGGCGGGACGCCGGCGCTCCCGGTTCAGCGCAGAATTGTCGTGTCACGTCTCATGGTTAAATGCATTTGCCATTTAGACCCTTAAGCAAATCCCCGCTACACTTTTCAGCGATAACTAAAACGGTTCCTTTTTCGGAGATCATCCGTGCGCGATCAACGTCTGGACAAACTCGCCAAGGTCATTGTTCACTATTCCTGCGCCGTCAAACCGGGGCAACTGGTTCGGATCACCGGGGAGACCATCGGCATGCCGCTGATGGAAGCGATTTATGAGCAGGTGGTGGTGGCCGGGGCGCACCCGTTCATCAAGGTGAGCTCCGATGCGCTCAATGAGTTTTTCTACTCAAACGCCAGCGATGAACAGTTGAAGTTCGTCAGCCCGCTGGCGTTGCAGGAAGTGGAGAAAATCGACGTCTCCATCGGGCTCTGGGCCGAAACCAACACCAAGGGCCTTTCCCGGGTGGACCCCAAGCGGCAGGGCATGGCGTCGGCGGCGCGCAAGCCGATTTTCAAGATATTCATGGAACGCGCGGCCCGGCCCGCGGGCTCGCCCGGCAAGCTCTCCTGGTGCGGCACGCTTTACCCCACACTGGCCAATGCCCAGGATGCGGAAATGAGCATGCGCCAGTATGAAAACTTCGTGTTCAACGCCGGGCACCTGGACAAAGAAGACCCGGTGGCCGAGTGGCGCAAAATCCACAAACAGCAAGACCTTCTGCGCGCTTACCTCCAGGGCAAAAAGAAGATCCGGTTCCAGACCGCAAACGGCACCGACCTTACGGTCGATGTCTCCAAGGCCACCTGGATCAACTGCTCGGGCCACGAGAATTTCCCCGACGGCGAAGTGTTCGCCGGGCCGACGCTCGACGCGGAAGACGGCGGCGTGAACGGGCTTGTGCGATACTCCTTCCCCGCAGTCCACCACGGACGCGAAGTGCACGACATTGAACTGGTGTTTGAGCGTGGCCGGGTCGTCAAAGCCAAAGCGTCCAAGGGTGAAGACTTCCTGCTGGAAATGCTCGACCAGGACGAGGGCGCGCGCGTGCTGGGCGAAATCGCCATCGGCACCAACTACAACATCAAGGAATATTCCAAGAACACGCTCTTTGATGAAAAGATCGGCGGCACCTTCCACGCCGCAGTGGGCGCAGGCTACCCGGAATCCGGCAACACCAACGAATCCGGGCTCCATTGGGACATGGTCTGCGATCTACGTAAAGGCGGAACCATCGCCATCGACGGGGAAGTCATTTCCCGCGATGGTAAATTCCTTTTCCCCAACTGGCCGGGGAACTAAACCGGCCTGCCTACGGCACGCGTCATGAAAACCGATGTCCCTCCTGCCCAACCCATGATGACGGGCCGTGTCGACGGTGCGCCGGGTGATCGTGTGTATTTCGCCAGGATGGATTCTCCACTTGGAGAGCTTGAGATTCAGACCACCGGCGATCTGCTGATTGGCCTGGGGCTTACGCGTGGACAGGCAGAACCGCAGACCTCCGGCGCCTGCCCGGCGAGTGCCTGCGGGCCTGCGGTGCTGCACGAGACTGTGCGTCAGTTGGATGAGTACTTTCAAGGCCGGCGCAAGGTGTTTGTGCTGCCCATCCGCTACGCGGGGACCGAATTTCAAAACAAGGTCTGGCGGGCGCTGGTTGAGATCCCTTTTGGCCAGACGCGTTCCTACCTGGACATCGCCAAGGCCATCGGCCAGCCGACGGCCTGCCGGGCGGTGGGCCTGGCCAATGGAGCCAACCCTGTGATGATCATCGTGCCTTGCCACCGGGTGATCGGCGCGTCAGGGAAGCTCACCGGTTTTGGCGGCGGGCTGGAAAACAAGCGGAAGCTGCTGGATCACGAGGCTGAGTCGCTGTTTAAGATTTAGTTGAGCCGGGCTTAAGTGGATTTGAGCAATGCGAAGGCGCATGCACCCGGGTATCGGGCCTTTGGCCTCTGAAGAAAAGCGCAGATCAAGAGGAAGACATGCTCACGCGGACGAGAGCGTGCCGCCCAGAAATGTGGCGCGTTGTTATATCCGGTTAAGGTTGGTAATTTGTGGAACCATATCTGGCTCGGGTCGGTCTGATTGTTGAGCTTGCGCGAATTGCCCTGTTTTTATGAGTATGAAAGGTCGTTTATGCGCCGAATACCCGGTTTTACGCTCATTGAACTTCTGGTGTGCATTTCCATTCTTGCCGTGCTGATTGGTTTATTGCTTCCTTCACTGGTGAATTCCAGGAAGGTGACCTACACGCAACTGTGCGCGGCGAACCTGCGGCAGGTGGGAATCGGCTTTCAGTATTACGCTGACGAGAACAAGGACTATGTGCCGTCGGTGGCCAGCGGGCTCAGTTGGGCCGCGACGCTGGGGAATCAAGGGTATTTCGGGGCAAGCGAATACAAGCCGCCTTTGATCACCGCGGGAACTTACAACACTGGCAATTATCGTTGGAAGGTCTACAAGTGCGCGGGTGAAACAGCCGCGCAACTGGTGACGGCGGACGGTTCCTATAACGGCTCCCCGACCACGAACTGGGACAATGACTTTGTGCCGCTGAGCTACATGATCAATTGGTCCACGGCGCTGCGCGGGTACGGCGTGCCCATGAAGGGTTGGAGCCAACCCAAGGGATATACACCCAGCGTGGCGATGATCGTGGGTGACGGCAGGCGGTGGGGGTATGGCTGGGACCTGCCTTACTACGAATGGAATGTAGACGCCGGATCGGATTACGGCTATTACCAGTCACACGCGTTCCGGCATATCAACCCGAACACGACGGCGAACTTTCTGTTCATGGATGGGCATGTGGCGCCACGCCTGCATTACAACGGCGGGCTGAACCCAGCCAACTGGCAGCAGTTGTGGTGAGTTAGGCCTGAAAATAGAGTTGTTCAAAACCAACTGCTTACCGTGGGCTGCACTCGAAGGCTCGCTGACCCACGGCTATGGGCTTATGCTCCGATGGGGCCCAAAAAATACGCGCCATCATTCCTCCGGGATAAAGACAATATAAGAAGCGACGCCCGGGGATTTCCCCCGCCGGCTTATGCCTGACGACACGCCAGAAACGGGGTGGGGTATGCTTGCGTCCCATGGTTCTTGAAATTTCCCAATTCAATCGAAAGGCGGCACTCATGAGGTCACAGATCATTCTGACGGGCATCGTTCTTATTGCAGGCGCGGCAACCCTGCCTGGCTGCAGCGGCATCAAAGACAACGACGGCAGCGCCCTTACCACCACCACCGGCCAGGCCGTCACCCAGGAAATGCTGCTGGGCAAGTGGGACATCGACGGTGAGCGGACCAACACCGCCAACGGCGACGGCGGGGTCACTGCGATCGCGTCCGACGTGGCCAAAGACGTGCTGAGCTCCGGCTGGAAATTCGAAGCGGGCGGCGTGCTGAAGATCGATGCCACCCCCGGCACGCGCACGGGCAGCTACGTCATCTCCGGCAACAAGGTGACCATCAAGGACCCCAAGCACCCCGACCAGACGTTTGAGGCCTCTTTCCGTGATGGATACCTCTATATGAAGAACGCCCAGGGCAAATACAAGGTGTTCGAGAAAGACAAGTTCTTTGGGCTATGATTCAGCACTGGGCAATGTCGATTAAGGAAAGTCGGCGATATGCCCACGGGCCTTGCCTGAAAACGGCCCGATGGCTTTCATCACCCTATACGGAGATTCCAAAATGCAGTTTCGCAATACGTTTTTGATCGTCGGCAGCCTCGCGGTGATCGGCGCGGGCCTCATGGCCGGCTGCTCCAGCAACGGCATCGATGCCGACATCGACGACAACAAGGGCAGCAAGCTCACCACCACCCCAGGCACTCCGCTTACCGAAGAACAGATTCTGGGTAAATGGGATCTGGACGGCGAACGGACGGACCTGGAAAACGGCCAAGGCGGCGCGGGAGCGATCGGCTCCAACATCTTCAAGGACATGTTCGGCTCGGGCTGGAAATTTGAACCCAAGGGCGTGATCAAATTCGATAAGACAGGCGGCTATACCGAAGGCACCTATAAGATCGACGGCGACAAGCTCCGGATCCGCTACACCGGCGGCGCTTCGGATTATGTTTATCAAGCCCACTTCCAGGACGGCTACCTGTACCTCAAAGACGTGCAGACCAAGTCCTACCGGGTGTTTGAAAAGAGCAAGTTCTTCGACTTCTAATGCTTTTGCAACACCAGCGTTACTCAATGAAAACGGCCCGGATGATCCGGGCCGTTTTCATTGGTTTTGATTTGAAGAGCCATCAGCGCAGGTTTCGTTCCTTGATCTGCTTGGCGCAGAGCCTGCGGATCTCATTGACGTTTTTATGGAACTCCGTGCTTGGCTCGGGGAAGAGGTAGTTTGCGATCAGCGCGGCATTGTCGTCGGCGCTGACGAACTGCCCGGCTTTCATCTTTTCATAAGCGGCGCGGTAGCGTTCATCCACCAGTTTGGTGAGCTTTTTCTGCACGTGGTCGAACCGGAGTTTGTCCTGCGCGCGTTCGAACTCCGGGGTGGCGAAGTTGGCCAGGGAAACCTTGTAGAGCCGGTAGGTTTCGTAAACGGCCTTGGTGCTGAGGTTTTCCAGTTGTTCGTATTTTTCGCTGGCCCGTTCAAGCTGTTCCTTGCCGATGCGCGAATCCGGGGTCACGGGGAGCTTGTAGGGCTCGCTGATGGCTTTTGCGATTTCGTCGGTGGTGAATTCCTTGGGGTAGATGAGGCTGCCCTTGGTGGTGCCGCCGCCGCCCAAGGTGGCGAAGAAGATCACAAGGGCGAGGAGGCCAAAGGCGTAAATCCCGGCGAACATGAGGATTCGGCGTTGCTTGTTTTTTGCGGCTTCCCGGGCTGCGGTTTCGGGGTCTTTGGGCTTAGGGCGGTTATCGGAGTTGGCGGCCGAGGTCTGCGTGTCGGACGCGTCTGCGCCGTCGCCTACGGCGGCTTTGACGACTTCAAACACCACGGTGCCGCCGATGGAGACCCGGTCTTTTTCCTTGATGGGGACAGGCTTGGAAGAGACTTCCTTGCCGTTGACGTGCGTGCCGTTGGCGCTGTGGTTGACCAGCACCCACCGGCCGTCGAGCACTTTGAGCTCGCCGTGCTTGCGGGAGGCCGTTTTTTCGACAATCACGATCTGCGCCGCGACATCGCGTCCGAAGATGATGGCGTCTTGAGTGAATGTCTCGCGCGTGACCTGCCCTGGTCCATTGAAGATGTCGACTTGCAGCAAAAACGCCATTACCCCACCTTTTGACTCAGACAAAGGATTGTTCCGGCGCAACGCCAGCCGGGCCTGCACAATTGGACATCATATCAGTGAGCAAGGTTCCTTGAAGTGCCGGATATTGCTTGAGTCTTGATCAAATGACAGCGCGCCCCGGAATCCGGGACGCGCTGGGCATCAATCAATCGATGTCCTGAAGGGGAGGATCAGGCCTGCTGGCCGGGGAACTTGGTTCCCTGGCGGATCAGGGCGATCACGCGGATGACTTCCTTCACGGATTCGGGAGTAATGGCCTGGGCCTTGCCGTCACGGACGACGCCGTAGACGTTGTCGTAGAAGTTACCGACATTGGGGCCGACGGCCGGTTCGGTCTTTTCCTGCCAGGGGAGCTTGTCGTCGTTGCCGTATTTACGGTCGGTCGCGGCGCCTTCCTGGACGGTGAGGGCCGGCGCGGCCTTGGGGTCGTACCAGCGGATGGTGGCTTCTTTGCCGTTGCTGGTGTAGGTGCCGTGCGTGCCGGCGATGATCCAGGTCGGGAGCGTCGCGGCGATGTTCTGCGCGCTGGTCACTTCCAGGTCGAGGGTGGCGCCGTTTTCGCAGCGCATGAAGGCCTTGACATGGTCTTCCACGTCACCGGCGCTGGCGATCTGGCGCAGGTCGCCCATGACCTGGAGAACCGGGGAGCCCAGGAGCTGGAGGGCCTGGTCGATATTGTGGGGGCAGGTGTTGTTGAGCACGCCGCCGCCGTTCTTGTTGAGGGTCTGCCAGTCGTTGCGACGGGCAAAGTTGGCGCTGTAGTTACGGATGTGGTAGACCTTGCCGATGATGCCGGATTCCACAACCGCTTTCATGTGGTTGAAGTTGCCGAAAAACCGGTAGTTCTGGTGCACAAACAGCTTCTTGCCGGCGGTGCTGGCGGCCTGGATCATGGAGTCGGCTTCGGTGATGCTCATGGCCATGGGCTTTTCCACCACCACGTGCTTGCCGGCAGCGAAAGCCTTCTTGGTGTCAGGCCCGTGGCAAACGCTGGGGGTCGCAACGACGACCACTTCAACGTCAGCCTGCTTGAGCATTTCATCCAGCGAGGTGTAACCCTTGCAGCCAAATTCGGTGATGGCCTGGTTGCGGCGTTCTTCCATGGGGTCGACGACGGCGACGATTTTCGCGTCAGTCCGGGGACGGAGCTGTTCGACGTGGATGTTCCAGCCGGCGCGGCCAAGACCGACAACTGCGTAACGGACGGGATTCGTGGACATGGGGGGACTTTCCTTGTTGAAAAATCATGAAAAAGGGGAGACAGAAAGCACTAAGGGATGCACAAAGGGACGAGATAGTTTACTGATATCTCTTTACTGCTGACAATCTCGGCTTCACACGAAAGTGGAGAGTTCAGCGAGGAAGATCGTTTGGCTCGCTGTTTTGAGGGATATTTTTACGTTTGAGGCCCGCCAGCGCGGGGCCGCCGAAAGCCAGGTAGATCACAACTTCGCAGGCCCTGTCCACCAGGGCCGCGGCCAGGCCCACCGGCCCGGCGGCCACCTGCAGCCACGCACCGGAGAGGCCCATGGCCCACTCCCTGACACCCAGCCCCGAAGGCATGCCCGAAGCCAGCCCCACCAGCACCGTCACCGCGCCGATCACCACGGCTTGCTCCGGGGTGATTTGCGCACCGACAGCCTTAAACGACAGCCACACCCTCAGGCCTTGGGTCAAGAGCTCGGCGATCCGGATGGAAACCCACGTCCAAGGCCTGCCGGCCGCGGGGTCGGGGGCAAAGCGGGCCCACACGCGCTGGATCGTCATCGCGCATGCGCCCCAGCCCATCAGCGCCAGGATCATGCCCATCTGGCCTGGCAAAACCAATGTGGAAACGATGCCAAGGGCCACCAGCGCCGTCAGCGCCAGCATCAGCACCGCTGTTTTGGCCGATGCCGTCAGGGGTACGTTATGTGCGGTTTTCAGATACCCGGCCCGGAAGACCATGCCCACCGGGACCACATACCCGGCGTAGTTCAACAGGCTGGAAGCGAGAATCAGGCGGACCATTTCAAAGTAAGTGATGACGGGCTGGGGTTTGAAGGTGAGGGTGATCCGGTAGATCAGCAGCGTGCTGAGGGCGAAGTTCAACAGGATGGCGCCGATGATGCCCAGCAGCCAGAGGGGGTTTTGCTTGAAAACGTCAGTCCATTCCACGCCGACAGCGGCGCGCCATATGGCCATGGCGAACAGCACGAGGCCCAGCAGCTTCAGCGCCGGGGTCGCTTTGCGGATGAAAAGCCGCCAGGGGCTGGCAGGGGGGGAGGGTTCTTGCTCATCGCCGGGCATTGCGGGACTATACTTGAGCAGCGCCCCAAGCGCCATGAAACAAGCTGGCCGCCATGCCGGCCAATGCACATTAAGTGAGGGTTTCGCCATGCTGATCCGTGAATCTGAATCCGCCCCGAGCCAGACCATGACCATGCCCGGAGCCGTCGGCGTCACCATGAAGCTGCTGGTGGGCCGGGCCGATGGCGCGCCGACCTTCGCCATGCGCCAGTTCACCGTGCAGCCTTCGGGGCACACCCCGCTTCACCAGCACAATTATGAACATGAAGTCCTCATTGTGGAGGGTGCGGGTGTGCTGCACACCTCGCAGGACGGCTCAGGGGATAAACCCATCAAAGCCGGCGATGCGCTGTTGATACCTGCGAACCAATTGCACCAATTCCATAACCTGTCCGGCGGGCCTTTGAAGTTCGTCTGCCTCGTCCCGGTCAAGTTCGACTGCGGCAACGGCGAATGCCAACCCACACCCGGGAGCTAAAGACGGTGGAAAACCACTTCACACTTTTGAACGCTTTGATATGATCCGAATCAGGAAGAGCCGGCTAACGGCGACATCCTGATTGCACCTGGGGCAAGACCGAGACGTTTACGCTTCCTGGTGTTCTGTTCGGGTTAGGTTGAGTTGATACATCCCTCCTTCCTCCCTCCCAATCCAAAAGGGCTTGACCATGACAGACACCTCCGAGAACACCAAGTCGGTGGGCGAAAAGCTTGTGTACGCGGCCATCCCGATCTTCCTGGCCGCAGCCATCATCTGCGGGATGGGTGTTCTTGTGGTTATGCGCGCCAAGACCGAGCTGAGCCTTATCGGTGGGCTGTTCACCACTTGCATCGGCGCCACCTTCGCGTTTGGATCCGTGCTGGTGGGCCTCCGCGGGGCCATGCAGGTCGCCATCAGCCAGGCCGCGCCGCCTTCGGGGTCCGGTGCCCAGGGCGATCTGGCCGAGGCTGTTCCGCTCCTGCGCACCATCAGCGAGCGGCTCATCATTTCTGACGCCGCCAAGCGCATCGCCTACCGTGAAAAAGACCTCGAAGCCCTGCGTAAAGCCATCAGCGACGACATCAACGTCGGTAAGTTCGATGCCGCTTTGGCCCTCGTGCAGGAAATGGAAAACACCTACGGCTACAAGGCCGAGGCCGATCACTTCCGCGAAGAAATCATCGATGCCCGCGACGCCGTCGTGGAGCGCGAAGTGCAAAAGGGCATGGAAGAAATCGACCGTGCCATCGCCGCTGCGGACTGGGACAAAATCTCCACGCTGGCAAACCGGCTCCGCCGCACCTTCCCGGAACACTCGCGCTGCAAGCACCTGCCCAGCTACATCAAGGAACGCAAAGAGCAGCACAAGACCATGTTGGAGAAAGAATTCCTGCAGGCTGCTGAACGCGACGATGTGACCCGGGCTGAACAGTTGCTCAAGGAACTCGACAAGTACCTCACCCCTGAGGAAGCCGAGCCTTTCCGCGAAACCGCACGTGCCGTGTTCGGCAAGAAGCGCAAGAACCTGGGCGTGCAATTCAAGCTGGCGTTGGACGACAAAGACTGGGCACAGGCCATCGCCGTGGGCGAAGAGATTATCAAAGAGTTCCCCAACTCCAAGATGGCCGAGGAATTTAAAGGCGTCCGCGACGCCCTTCACGAACGGCTCAAGACCCAGAAGACTCCGCAGGCGTGAGGGGATGTGGGGATGTCAGATGGTAGGTGTCTGATGTGAGATGTTTCAGGAAAACAATAAGACCCAGGATCCGCGCCCGCGTGTTCTGGGTCTTGTCTTATCCGTCACATCTGACATCTCACATCAGACATCTACTATTCTTACCTCACCGTGCACAGCGTCACGGTTTGCGGGATTCCGCCGATGAGCGCTGCGATCAGCCCCGTCCATCCCGTCTGGTGGCCTGCGCCCATGCCGCGGCCGGAGTCGCCGTGGAAGTATTCGTGGAACAGCAGGTGGTCTTTAAAGTGCGGGTCGTACTGATGCCGTTCGGAGGTGCCGTGGATCGGTCGGCGGCCATCGTCATCCTTCAAAAAGAGCTTGATCATCCTGCGCGAAAGTTCGTCGGCCCCTTCGATCAAGGTCATGTACCGGCCTGATCCGGTGGGGCATTCGATCTTAAAGTCGTCGCCGTAGTAGTAGTGGAACTTGTGCAGGGATTCGATCAGCAGATAGTTCACTGGGAACCAGATCGGCCCGCGCCAGTTGGAGTTGCCGCCAAAGAGTTCCGAGTCGGATTCACCTGGCGTGTAATGCACTTCATGCCTTACATCCTGGCACTCAAACACGTAGGGATGGGCCTTGTGATAGCGGGAAAGCGCGCGCACGCCGTAGGGGGACAGGAATTCTGTTTCATCCAGCGCGCGTTTGAGCAGGCACTTCATCCGGTGCCCGCGCAGCAGCGAAAGCAGGCGTGTTTCGCCGACGCCATTTTCATACCACCGGGACACCAGGCTCGCGCTTTTGGGGTAGGTTTTGCTGAACCATTCCAGACGCTCGGCGAACTCCGGCACCCGGCGCATTAATTCGGGGTCCAGCACCTCGACCGCAAACAGCGGCGCCAGGCCCACCATGGAGCGCAGCTTCATGGGCGTCGTGCTGCCGTCGGGCATGGAAAGCACATCGTAGAAAAAGCCGTCGTTCTCATCCCAGAGGTTGATCCCGCGTCCGCCGATGTTGGTCATCGCGCCGGCGATAAGCAGGAAGTGCTGGAAGAACTTGGTCACCATTTCCTGGTAGGCGGGCATGTATGCCGAAAGCTCCAGGGCGATGCGCATCATGTTGAGGCAGAACATGGCCACCCAGGAAGTTCCATCGGCCTGATGGATGTGCCCGCCCATGGGCAATGGGGCGCTCCGGTCGAACACGCCGATGTTGTCCAGCCCGAGGAAACCGCCTTGGAAGACATTTCGGCCTTCGGGGTCTTTGCGATTCACCCACCAGGTGAAGGTCAGCAGAAGCTTGTGGAATGCCCGCTGGAGAAACTCCATATCCCTGCGGCCTGTCATGGCGCGGTCGATTTGATACACCCGCCAGCACGCCCACGCATGCACAGGCGGATTCACGTCGGAAAAGTTCCACTCATACGCGGGAAGCTGGCCGTTGGGATGGATGTACCACACGCGCATCAGCGTGTGGAGCTGCTCTTTGGCCATGGTGGGGTCGATGCCCGCCAGAGCTACGGCATGAAAGCCCAGGTCCCACGCCGCGTACCACGGGTACTCCCACTTGTCGGGCATGGAGATGATGTCCCCGCAGTACATGTGGGCCCATTCCTTGTTGCGTCCCTGTGCCCGGTTGGGCGGCGGCGGCGGTTGATCGGGGTCGCCGGTGAGCCACTTGTTCACATCCAGGTGGTAGTACTGGCGAGACCATAGCATTCCGGCCCACGCCTGCCGCTGGATCATCTTCTTTTCCGGGTCGCCGGCGCCGAACATCAGGCCTGAATAAAAGTCATCGGCTTCCTTGATTCGCGCGGCGAACACTTCTTGCGATTGCGCAACCGTCAGCGGCCCGGGCTTGCCTTTGGACAGCCTCAGGTGCAGCACCCGCTCCTCGCCCCCGGCAAGCATGAATTGATAATGTGCGCCAGCCTTGGTGCCCTGGTGCGCGCTGTTGACCGCGTGAACCTTGTCGTTCACGATCCGGTCATGAAAGCCGTCCTTGAAAAAACCTTCGGGGTTGGGCGTGCCGAAGATCCGGGCCGGGTTGGTGAGGTTTTCGGTAAACAGCCATTCCGGGGTTTCCGCAGTGCTCAGGTACATCTCCGGCGTGCCGTCGTGGTCATAGTCCGCATGGACGTTGTCTCCCTCAAGCCAGAGCTTGGGGTGAGTGGTCGTCTTGTCCCATGACCAGGTGTTGCGGAACCAGAGCGTGGGAATCACATGAATGGGCGCGGGCTGGCTGGAGCGGTTGATGATCGTGATCCGGACCCGGATATCAAAGGGATCGGCCTTGGCGTACTCCACAAAAACATCGAAGTATCGACCGTCGTCGAACACGCCGGTATCCACCAGCTCCATCTCAAGTTCAAGCCGGGTCCGGGCTTTGTTTCCCTTCACCAGTTCTTCGTATGGAAAGGGGATCTGGGGGTATTTGTAAAGGAATTTCAGGTAGCTGCTGGTGGGGGTGGCATCGAGGTAGAAGTATTCCTCTTTCACATCCTCGGCGTGATTTCCTTCAACGCCGGTGAGGCCAAAGAGCCGCTCTTTAAGGATGGGGTCTTTCCCGTTCCAGAGCGCCAGCGCGAAGCAGAGGCGTTGATGGTCATCGCAGATTCCCCCCAGGCCGTCCTCGCCCCACCGGTACGCACGCGAGCGGGCATGGTCATGCGGGAAATAAGTCCAGGCGCTGCCGTCGGGCGAGTAGTCTTCACGAACCGTGGACCATTGCCGTTCTGAAAGATAAGGCCCAAACTGGTTCCAAGCCTCCAGCTTGGCATGCCCGGAACGGATGCGATTAGACTCGGCGTTGTTTTTGCTCTGGCCTGTTGTCTGGTCCATGCAAACGAGTGTAACGCGCGCCTGAAAACTCACACCCCGGGTTTTAGACTCCCAGGTAGCGCACCAGCAGCCAGTACATTCCCAGCGCTGCCAGCCCGGCGGCGACAGGGGGGACGGTCAGGCCAAGCATTGTTGCCACCCGGACCTTGGCATCCATGGCATCCGGCAGCTTCACCTGGGCTTCATCGATCAGCTTTTCGCGGACCTTCACCATGTCGACTCCGCCGTGCTTGGAATCGTCTTTGCGAAGCTCCGCGAGGGTGACTTTGGCCAGGGCTTTAAGCAGTGCGGTCTGGGTCATGCGCATGATCCACGCGCGAAGCCCGCCACGCTCGGCGGGCTGGCTCAGCAGATTATTGATGCGTGTTTTGAGGGCGTCTTCGCATTGGCGCAGGGGAATGCGCTCACCGGCTTTGGTCGCCAGATGGCCTCGCTGGCCGTGGGTGTCGGTTGGATCAGGCACGATGCCTTGGAAGATGAAATGAATGGTGATGCCGGCGATTCCTGTTGTCCTCAAGGCATGTGCGCAGGCAACGCTGATGGCCCGCTTGAAGCTGAAGACGGCCGCGGTGATGGTCATCGCCACAAACGCCACAAACCCCAGAATGCTGGCCACCACAGGGTCGGCCCAGGCGCCCACCACGATGGCCACCGTCACCGCCAGTCCCAATACGGTGTTGAGAGCGAAGACGATAAAAAAGTTCAGAATGCCGATACCCGCGGACTTGAGCACACCGAGTGTCATGTCTCCCCAGCTTTGAGATGGCGCATCAATCATGGCAGGCCCCGGGCGGGAGGTTATCGCCGGATTGTATTGGTGATCGTGTGCCGGGTCTACAAAATGGCATTTCGTTTGTGTTGCGGGCATAAAAAAACACCCGGTCGTAAAACCGGGTGCTTGTGAAGTCGATCAGTCTTGCGTGACTTACTCAGCGGCGCCGCCGGAGAAGTCGTAGACCCATGCGTCTGCATCGCGCTTGAATTCCTGCACTTCGCCGGGGGCGAAGAAGAGGCCCAGTTCGCGGGTAGCGGCTTCGGGGCTGTCGCTGCCGTGGATGAGGTTGAAGGAGTTGGAAACGCCGTAATCGCCGCGGATGGTGCCGGCTGCGGCCTTGGAGCCGAAGGTGGCGCCCATCATCGCGCGGGAGACTTCGATGGCGTTGTTGCCGCGGATGGCGAGGATCAGCACCGGGGAGGAAGTCATGAACTTCACCAGGCCGGGATAGAACTTGCGTTCCTTGTGCGCTTCGTAGTGCTTGGCGGCCAGTTCAGGGGCGATCTTGGTCAGCTTGGCGCCGACGATCTGGAGGCCCTTTTCTTCAAAACGGGTGATGATTTTGCCCATGAGCCCGCGTTGAACGGCGTCTGGCTTAAGGATGATCAGGGTCGTCTGCATGGATGTGTTCCTTCTGGAATCAAGATGGACATGTTTTGTAAGGGGAGGAATTATCCGCATTTAACCCCCATTGTGCAAGTCTGGGGGGCCAGGCCCGAGGGCATCAGATATACGACAGATTTTGCCGGGCGAGGGGGAAAGCCAAGTAAGACGAGGAGCAGAATTTTTACCGCGAAGGCGCAAAGTGAAGAGGTAGAAAGTGGCAGAAGAATGCAGAATAAGGCTTAAAAATCCCCGAGGTTGTGGATCGGAAGCCACGGAAACTTGCTTCTGGTGATCTTGATCCTCTTGCGTTTTCCGTCTTTTAACTTCGCGCCTTCGCGGTTAAAAATCCGCTCTTGGTTTTCGCTCTGTATTTCCGCAGCCTGCTTATTCAGGCTTGCGGTCGCCGGGTGTTTTCTTTTCGCTCGCGGGGAACAAGCGGGACTTCATCAAACCCCATTTGCACAGCCGGAACACCGCGCCTGTGCCCAGGCACATAAAGCCGTACTTGCAACTGCGGATAAAGTTGATGCTGGAGGCGTCGGGGAAGTATTTCGTGGGGCAGGTGACTTCCGCGATATCAAACCCGTACCACAGGATCTGCGCCAGCATCTGGTTATCAAACGCGAAGTCGTCGGAGTTGGCGTCCAGGGGCAGTGTCAGCAGCACTTCCCGTGAAAATGCCCGGTAGCCGGTGTGGAATTCCGAAAGCTTGGACCCAAGCATCAGGTTTTCCGCTGCGGTCAAAAACCGGTTGGCCACATACTTCCAAAGCGGCATGCCGCCGCGCAGTGACTGGCCGCCTAGGATGCGCGATCCCAGGACGCAGGGGTAAACCCCGTTGCCGATGATCGTTGCCATCGCGGGAATGAGTTGAGGCGTGTATTGATAGTCGGGATGGACCATCACCACGATGTCTGCGCCTTGCTTGATGGCTTCGCCGTAGCAGGTTTTCTGGTTACCGCCGTAACCCCGGTTGTGCGGGTGAACCACCACGGTTGTTTTGGGGAGGGTGCGCGCTAACGCCACAGTCTCATCCCGGGAACCGTCATCAACGACGATGATCCAATCCACAACGTCCTGGTCTAAAACCTCTTGATGGGTTTTGACCAGTGTTTTTGCCGCGTTGTAGGCGGGCATCACAACGACGACTTTTTTGCCTTTATACATGCAACCGCCTTGCCGCTCCTGAACCCCGGTTTTTTGCCGATTGTACGTGATTCGCCCAAAGAGGCAAAACACGAGCGATCCTGTACAATCTTTCGTCTTTTCCACTTTCAGCCCTCAGGAGCCCACTCAGATGCCCGAGTCACTCAGCTACGACCTCCTGGTTATCGGCGGCGGACCCGCTGGATATGTCGCGGCAATTCGGGCCGCTCAGCTCGGTATGAAGGTCGCCTGCGTCGAGCGCGATCGGCTGGGCGGAACCTGCCTTAACTGGGGGTGCATTCCCACCAAGGCGCTGATCGCCAACGCGGAACTCTTCCACAAACTTTCCCACGAAGCCGCGGCCTGGGGCATTCACGCCGACAACGTCCGGCACGATTGGGCCAAGGTCATTTCCCGGTCCCGGGATGTGGCCGGCAAGCTCAACAAAGGCATCGGCGCGCTTTTCAAGAAACACAAGATTCCCAGCATCGAGGGCAACGCCAAGATCACCCAGGCGCCTGTCCCCTTTAAGCCCGGGGCAGCGGCCAAGCCCGGCATGGTTGAAGTGCGCGACGCCAAAGGCGAACTGACGTACACCGTGTCCGCCACCCGGATTCTCATCGCCACAGGCGCCAGCCCCCGGCCGCTTCCCATGCCCGGCGCGGGCTTCGACGGCGACAAGGTCATCAGCTCCAAGGAAGCCATGACCCTTACCACTCAGCCCAAGACCCTCCTGATCATCGGCGCGGGCGCCATCGGCATGGAATTCGCCTACATCTACAACGCCTTTGGCACCAAGGTCACCGTCATCGAAATGCT
>CAZIWA010000005.1:7623-64619 GCA_964542875.1 uncultured Phycisphaeraceae bacterium | reverse complement strand
AATTCGCCTACATCTACAACGCCTTTGGCACCAAGGTCACCGTCATCGAAATGCTCGACCGGCTTTTGCCCAATGAAGACGAAGAAGCTTCCGCCCTTGTCGGCAAGGCCTTCCGCAAGCAGGGCATCGAAACCCTCACCGGGCATAAAACCCTCGCCGTCAAGAAGACCGCGGAAGGCGTGGAACTAACGGTTGCCCCCACCAGCAACGAAAAAGAAACCACCGTTCTCAAGGGAGACAAGGTTCTGGTTGCCGTCGGCGTGAAGGGCAATATCGCCGGCCTGTGGGACGAAAAGATCCCCGTTGAAGTGTTCAAGGAGCACATCAAGGTCGACCGCAAGGCCTACCAGAGCAGCGTGCCCGGCATCTATGCCATCGGCGACGTGAATGGCCCGCCGTGGCTTGCCCACGTGGCGATGGAAGAAGGCGTCAATTGCGTTGAAGAAATCGCCGGCGTCCACTCCCACGCCATCGACTACGACGCCATCCCCGGCTGCACCTACTGCATTCCCCAGGTGGCCAGCATGGGCCTCACGGAACAGGCGCTTAAGGCCAAGGGCCTCAAAGCGGGTGTGGATTACAGCGTCGGCAAATTCCCCTTCGCCGGCTCCGGCAAGGCGCAGGCCCTGACCACCGACCGGGTTGTGGAAGGCTTTGTGAAGCTCATCAGCGACAAGAAAACCGGTGAGATTCTCGGCGTTCACATGGTCGGCGACGGCGTCACCGAACTGCTGGCCGAAATGGGCCTGGCCAAGCGCCTGGAAGCCACGGTGGATGAAGTCATCGCCACCATGCATTCGCACCCGACGCTGTCGGAAGCGGTGCATGAAGCTGCTCTGGGCACCCAGGGCCGGATGCTTCACTTTTAAGGAAATTCCAACGCATTTTCAGCGCCCCTTTCCGCTTTGGAGAGGGGCGCTGTCGTTACATGAATCGCTCAACAATCGACCCGCGGCTTCTTCGCGTCGTACTTCTTTTATATGAACCCGCTTGTCTTGAGTTTTGCTGATGGAACCGCCTTTTTCCTTGGGCTTGCGCTGGCTGTGCTTGTCGCGGCGGTGCTTGCGTTCGCCAAGCCGGTTTGGCTTCGCTCAGCACTGACGGTTGCCGCAGTGGCTGGCATCTTGCTGGTCATGGCCTCCGCGACTCCGATTCCGATGTGGCTCTGCGGTTTGTGGATCGTGGCTTGCACGGCGAATCTCATCATCCAATTCATTTCCTCTGGGTCTTTAAGGGTTCGCTGCGTTGCAGCAGTGATTGCGTTGATCACGACGCTTACATTGGCGGGCATTGAAGCGCCTCATCATCGCTTGCCTTCCGTTACCGTCACACCCGGCACGGCAGTTTTTGTCGTTGGCGATTCCATCAGCGCAGGCACCGGGAAGGATGTCACCTGGCCCAAAATGTTCGCCGATCAGACCGGCCTTCCCGTAACCAACCTTGCCAAGGCGGGGGCGACCGTCGAGGGCGCGATCAAACAGGCTCAGCAGATCAAAACTCAGCAAGCATTGGTGATTGTAGAGATTGGCGGAAACGACATCCTCGGCAAAACCACCGTTCCTGAATTCACCACACGCCTTCAAAAACTTTTGACGGACCTTAAAGCGCAAGGCCACACGGTTGTGATGCTGGAGCTCCCGCTTTTTCCTTTCATGAATGACTTCGGCTCTGTCCAACGTGCCGCGGCCGCTGAGCACAATGTTTATCTGGTTCCCAAGCGGATATTCGCTAACGTTTTGGGTACTCCAGAGGGCACTATCGACGGGCTTCACCTCTCGGCAAAAGGTCATCAGGCCATGTCCCGGGAGCTTGGACGGATCATTAAGGTTCAGTAGCGGCTTTACCTGCCGTTGGACCTGGGCGTCAAAATTTCCGCCCTCGCATGAAATAAACCGCGAACCCTGGGCTCGATTTTTCTATACTGTTTCCACCTCAGCCAACCCCGCAGCAAAGGAGCAAACACCGTTGCAAAACGACCTGCCTGGGGCCGATGGACTGGCCCTGAGAAGCATCCGTAAATCCTTTGGTAAAACCCCCGTCCTCCACGGGGTGGATCTATCCGTGCCCAAGGGCCAGTTTCTCACCCTCCTTGGCCCTTCGGGTTGTGGCAAAACCACACTGCTGCGAATTATCGCCGGCCTTGAGTCCGCCGACTCGGGCACCATCGTGCTAAACGCCGATGACATCACCCTGGCCCCCGCAAACAAGCGGCCGGTGAACACCGTCTTTCAAAGCTATGCGCTCTTTGGCCATCTCACTGTGTGGGATAACATCGCCTTTGGCTTAGTCGCGCGCGGCGTCGATAAACCGACCATCAAAACCAAAGTCGCCCAGGCGATGGAGATGGTGCAGATCGCCCAGTTCTCCGCCCGTTATCCCGGTGAGCTTTCAGGCGGGCAAAAACAACGCGTCGCGCTTGCCCGCGCACTCGTCAATGAACCTCAGCTCCTGCTGCTTGATGAACCCATGTCCGCGCTTGACGCCCGTCTGCGTGCGCAGGTCCAGGTCGAACTGCGCCGGCTTCACCGGAGGCTCGGCACCACGTTCATTCTCGTCACGCATGACCAGGACGAAGCGATGGCCGTCTCCGACTGGGTTGTCGTCATGAACGCAGGAAGGATCGAGCAGCAGGGGCCGCCCAGGGAAGTTTTCGACAGGCCGGCCACGCGGTTCGTCGCGGAGTTTCTTGGCACGGCGAATCTCACGCACGCCACACGGATAGACGCGCACGCCGTCAATTCCGGTTGGGGTGAGCTTGCGGGCAACCCAACTGGGGAATGGGCCGCGGGCCTCGTGGGCATTCGGCCCGAACGCATCATCATCACGCCCGCCGACGCCGGCTCCGCCGGCATCAATCAATTTTCCGCCACCGTGAAGGACGTCATCGAGCGTGCGGGGCGTCAGGAAGTTTTTTTTGAATCCTTCGATCTCAGCGCCATCTGGGCCGGGGCTTCGCCTTTAAAGCAAGGCGACAAAGTTTCCCTCACGCTTCCAGCCGAGCACCTGTTTTTTCTTCCTAAAGAACAGGCGGACGCCTTATGACCCAAGGCGACCCAAAGAACAAACCCATCGTCTGGCGCGGCCAGATGACCACGCCCGGCAGGCTTGCCTTGCGTGGGCTTCTCCATGTGCTGCCCGGCGGGCTGTGGACGTTTTTGCTGCTGGCACTCCCGCTTGTGGTGATGGCTTACATGGGCTTTTGCGAGCGCGACGAGTACGGCCGGATCATCTGGTCGCCCACGCTCGAAAACTTCTGGCGGCTGCTGGGTTACGGTTTTCTGGATTGGTCGCCGGATTACCTGTTGATCCTGCTTCGCTCGCTGGTGGTGGCCGCGGTCACCACTGTTTTCTGTATCACGCTGGCTTACCCGATTGCCTTTTTCATCGCGGCCCGGAAGGGGGGTACGCGCTATTTCTGGCTCTGCCTCATCGCCATTCCGCTTTGTACGAATCTTGTGGTTCGAACCTATGCATGGATGCTGATGCTTTCATCCCAAATGCCTTTGGCTCGCGCGGCGCAGTGGATGGGGCTCATCGATCCGGATTCAAGCCTTTACCCCTCCTGGTTTGCCGTTTACCTGGGGATGATCAGTCTCTTTCTGCCCACCGCGGTTCTTCCCATTTACGCCAGCGTCGAGCGGCTTGACCGCTCCCTGATCGAAGCCGCCCGGGATCTTTACGGCTCGGGCTACATGGTCTTTCGTCACGCCATCTTCCCGCAAACCCTGCCTGGTCTTGGCGCGGGCATCATCCTCACATTCATCCCTGCGCTGGGCACCTATGTCGTGCCCGATCTTTTAGGCGGCGGGAAAACCATGCTCATCGGTAACCTTCTTCAGCAGCAATTCGGCCCCGCGCAGGACCTGGCCTTTGGCTCGCTGGTGGGCACCGTGCTTACCCTCGCCACGCTCGCGGGGCTTGTCGCTTTCTGGCGAATCGCCGGCAAAAGGGAGCCGGGCCGATGATCAGACACCTCTCCAAAACCATCACCGCGTGCGTGCTCACGGCGTCAATGGCGCTGCTGTACGTGCCGCTTCTGGCGGTGGGCGTGCTGTCCGTGAATGCAGGCTCGCGCACGCTCATCTGGCAGGGGTTTACGCTCAAGTGGTATTCCCAGATCCTGGCTGATGAAGCGATCATGAAAGCCACCTGGACCACGCTGAAGCTGGCCGTGTTCTCCACGATCATTGCCACTGTGCTGGGCACGCTGCTGGCCATTGGGCTGGACCGTTTCCGCTGGCCGCGAGTCGCCAAGACCGGGCTTGAAGTGACTGCGGGCCTTCCCGTGGTGATGCCCGACATTCTTTTTGCCGTTGCGCTTATCGTTGCGATGCAGGCCATGCGACTGGTGACGGACGCCGTACAGCCTGGCTTTGGGCTCATGCTGGTGGGGCATGTCACCTTTCAGATCGCATTCGTGGCGCTGGTGGTGCGCGCACGGTTTGCAATGATTCCCGTGGAGCTTGAGGAAGCGGCAAGAGACCTTTACGCTTCGACATGGACGGTCTACCGTCGGGTGCTTATCCCGCTGCTCATGCCTGGGATTGTGGCCGGTGCTGTGCTGGCCTTTACGCTTTCACTGGATGACTTTGTGATCAGCTTCTTCACCGCCAGCCCGAGTTCCCAGACGCTGCCGATTTTCATGTACAGCTCGCTTAAGCGCCAGGTTTCGCCTGATATCCATGCGCTTTCCACTTTGCTGTTGATCGCGACGGTCATCCTTGTTTTTACCGGCCAATGGCTCACCCGGGAGAAAGCGGCATGACCTGAATGTGAACGCTTCATCCCGGCAATTGAATTATCATTGTCATACGGCCGTCTACAGGAGTAAAAAATGTTGAACCGGTTTTGTGTCATCCTCGCCCTTGCCGTTGTCGCCCTTTTTTCCCCCATGGCCATGGCTGGTGAAGAGATCACCGTCTTCATGTGGTCCAAATACATCGATCCGGAAATTCCTGTCCAGTTCGAAAAAGAAACCGGAATCAAGGTCAACATCTCCGTCTATGAATCCACGGACGATGCGCTCGCGAAGCTCAAAGCCGGCGGGGGCGATTCCCTCTACGACGTCGTTGTCGTCTCCAACGAAGCGCTTCGCTCCCTGGTTGCCCTTAACCTGGTTCAACCCCTGGACAAAGCGCTCATCCCCAACGCCGCGAATGTCGACGAAACCTTCAAAAAGCCCGTCTACGACCCCGGCAGCAAATTCTCCATGCCTTACCAGTGGGGCACCGTCGGTATCGTTTACGACAAGACCAAGATCAAAACCCCCACAAGCTGGAAGGCCATTTTCGATCCCGCGCATCAGCCGGGCAAAGTGGTGATGGTTGATTCCATGCGTGACATGGTGGGCTCGGCGCTTATTTCCTCGGGTAAGAGCGCCAACGCCACCGCGCCCGCGGACCTGCGCGACGCGGGCCAAACGCTGATTGCCGCCAAGAAGAGCCCCAAGACCATCGGCTTTGAAGGCAGCGTTGGTGTGGTGAGCAAAGTGGCCTCCGGCGAGGCTGCGCTGGGCGTTTGCTACAACGGTGATGCCCTCCAGGCCCAGGCCGACAACGCCCCCAATCTCGCCTTTACCGTTCCCGATGAAGGCGGCATTCTCTGGGTCGATCTCATGTGCGTTCCCGCCAAGGCACCCAACGCCAAGGCCGGCCAGCGCTTCATCAACTACATCCTCGACGGCAAGGTGGGCGCGAAGCTCTCGAATTTCAACCGTTACGCGTCTCCCAACAAAGCCTCCATGCCCGACATTTCCGCTGACGACAAGAAAGACACGGCGATTTATCCCGATGCGGAAAAGCTCAAGAAGCTTGAGATGCTCAAGGACCTTGGGCCTGCGACCCGGAAGTACGATGAGATCTGGACAAGCGTCAAAACCCGGTGATAAAGTCAATCGATCATTGGAATCAACCTAGGTTGCCGGAAATTTTAAAATCGACTTTTTGCGTTAAAAAACAGTTGACGCGGGCTGTTGTTTGTGACTATTCTGATGCATGTAAGTGATATCGGGTGCGCATGTCCTTTGGTTCCAGTGGTG
This sequence comes from uncultured Phycisphaeraceae bacterium, assembly GCA_964542875.1. Lineage (GTDB taxonomy): Bacteria > Planctomycetota > Phycisphaerae > Phycisphaerales > Phycisphaeraceae > CAZGOM01. The sequence goes on along the minus strand of CAZIWA010000005.1, from coordinate 58,582 downwards.
GATTACATACAAAAGTCTCACTTTGTCAGGAAATTCATTTTGTTTGTTAAAGCTTCCAATTCGATGCACAACCGGGCCTTTACCCTTGTCGAGCTTCTGGTCGTCATTGCGATTGTTTCCGTACTTATGGCGATTCTGCTTCCGGCCATGAGCCAGGCCCGTGAACAGGCCCGGCGCACCCAGTGTTCAGTCAATGCGCGCCAGTTGAGCATGATTGCGTTCATCTACGCCGAAGACCATAAAAATGTCGTTCCTTACGGCGGATACGAAAGCACGTCTCCCGCTGTCTGCAAATACGAATTCCATCGGGCTTCTCGCCGTATTTTGTATAACGGCTACGGCCTGACGGACTGTCGAACCATTCTGTGCCCCTCGGGCCTTTACAGCAAGCGCGCCTTGGTGCGGTCGGAATTCCTCTCAACGTCCTGGTTCACCGATTACCCCGCCAACGACTGGTCGCTCAACAACAACGCCGATCGTTTCAACTATGGCTATTGGGTGGGCGCGGCCCGTGGGTTTACCGGCACCGCGGCCGTCACCTATTCCATGCCCATCGTCCTGCGTTTTGCGGATTCGCAAAACCCCGCCAGACGCATTCTCTGGGCAGACCCTCTTATGCCTGAAGGCATCAATAACTGCGGCGGCGGGGTCATTACCATGCCCGCCAACACACATGACACCGCAGGTGATGCCACCAGCATCGGCGTCACCACATCATTCATTGACGGCCATGTCGCATTTCGCCCTGTCTATTACGGCGTCAACACCATGATCTGGCGCAACCAATATTTCACGTACGAGCCTTGATTTACTGTTTTCGGGGGTCATTTCTGGAGCGACTGCTTATGTCTAGCCTCACACACCCCTCTCGCAGTTATCGTGCATTCACACTTGTTGAGATGCTTGTCGTTATCGCCATCGTGGGCATGCTGTTGTCGATTCTTCTTCCCACGTTGTCGGAAGCCAAGTACAAGGCGCGCGAAGTGCAGTGTCAGGCGAACCTCAAATTTTTGATGCTTGGCTCACTGGCCTACTCCAACGACTACAAAGGCCAGGTTCCTGATGGAGAGTTTGCCGCTTACGGGCGTGGGTGCTTCAGCACCGACACCCGCAAAGTTCTTTTTGATAACTATGGCTTAAGCAATGTCCGCCAGTGGTGGTGCCCGCTGGCCTACTTCGCTCAAACCAACAACACCAGCTTCAAGCTGGGCCAAAATGCAGGTTGGTTCAACAACCCGGCTTACGCTCCCAGCGGTCTGGACTGGACTGAAAACCATCGCAATCAGCAGGGCTACAACTACTTCATCGGCACGGGCCGCGGCTTTTCCGGCACCGCTGCCGTGACTTACAAAATGCCTATTTATATGCGCTTCCAGGATGTTCGCGCCCCCAGCACCCGGCAGGTTTGGGTTGACAATATCAAAACCCCCGGCACCACGGCAGGCGGCGTTGCCGGCGGCTGGCAACACCCGTGCAACACCCATGACCGGGGCAACGTCGGCTACCCCGAAGGCTCCTTTAACGCCATGGCGGATGGTCACGTCGAATGGCGCAAGTACTACTGGGGCATCAACGTCGATGACTGGGTTTATCAGTACTTCAGCTACTAAAACTTCTTCCGGATTTTTAATCCAAGGCCTTTCACCATGCTCCCGCATCCGGGAGCATGTTTTTTTAGTGTCCGGTGTCCCCGGACGTAATGCCGCGCCCCCGTCTGGCCTTCCCCAGTTACGATTTCGCACCTGACCCGTTCCTCATTGGCCTGCACACGTGACCCAGACCTTGTTTTGGCTAAGCACCCTTGCCTTCACCTTCCCGCTGACCCCGCGATGGACCGGGCTGGCTACAACCGTGTACATCCTGGCCTGGGTGGCCACGTTCATCGGTGCGTGGAACCTGAGCGCCTTTGTGATCGGCAGGTTTTTCTTCAATCCGCAAAACCCGAATTATCAGGGAGCCAGGGCGCAGCTGTGGCACTACTCCGCGTGTGACCGGAAGCTTACTTTCTGGGGTATTTTGGTGAGTCTGGGTTTGGCCGGCAGCCTGAGCCTGGCCGCCATTGAGCCCGGGATGTGGCACGGCACGTTTGAGGCGTTCGACAGCGCCATGCACACCCTTGGGGCGTTGGTGCTGTTTGCCGGACTCATGGTCATTGGTTCCATCTGGGCATTTACAAAGCCCGCCGGGCCCAAGCCTGTCGGTTCATCGGCCGGCCCTGAGCTTGCAGCGGCCCAGCCGCTTAACGCTTCACCTGATGTCGGGATTCTTGCCCTTTCGGTTGTCGCGGTTCTGATCGGCCTGGATAAGACCACCGGCATGGGCATTTCCGAGCCCGACCCTTCCACGGGCGGCGTTAATGAATCGATCATGTGGGCCATGCTCTCGCTCTCGATTACGGGGGCCGGTCTGGCTGCGCTGGTTGATGGGCATGCGCATGCGGCGCGCCTGGCCCGGATTGCGCTGGGGGCAGGGGGGCTGGCTCTCTTTTTTGGGACCGTCACCGCCACCATCCGGACGGGGGAGGGGGTCTCGCAGGCCATGATGCTCGCCATCACGGGCCTGGTTGTGCTGGGCTCGTGTCTGCTGCTGGTGCTGACCATGGTCCACCTGTCCAAGCCCTCTCAAACAGGCGCCAAGGCAGGGGGGCTGACCAAGGCGGGGGGGCTGGGCGCGTGCCTGCTGGCATTCCTGATCGTGGGGGTGGGTTACCTGGGCCGGGCCGAACTGGCAGACGCCAAAGTGTCCGGTAAAGGACAAGTTATCCCCAATGGTCCTGACCCGCTTCAAATTGCCCCAGCGGTGGCTCAGGACTACGACAAGCGTGAACTGGACCTGGGTAAAGCCGTGTTCATCCGCAACTGCGCAAGCTGCCACGGCATCGATCTCCGGATCGTCGGCCCTCCGGTGACGGAGATTGCCGGGGTCTACCGGCATGAGCCTGAAAAGCTCGCCGCATGGGTGAAAAAGCCGGGAAAACGCAGGCCTGAATACCCTGCGATGCCCGCTGTGATCCTTACGGAAGACAGGTACCAGGCGGTGGCAAAATTCATGCTGGCGCTGGGTCAAACGCAGCTGGAAAAAGATGAGACTAAGTCTCAGTAATCGAAAGAGTAACGATGAAAAAACATTGCGACAAACTGCCACAGAACTCGATGGCCCCCCAATGTGGCAAGAACGTCTTCTTTCCCGTACTATCCGCACCTTGAACGCACTTTGCGCCTGCGTTGGCGCGGTCTGATTTCACAGTATCGACGGGCAAAAAGCCCTTTATTCGGCGTCAAATATGGCCCAATCGCAAGAAAAACCCTTCGTCTTCCCAACCTGGGTGAACTGGTTATTGCCGCTTTTGGTGATGGCCATCGTGGGTGGAGCAATGTATGTCCCCCTCATCGTTGGGTTCGGTTTCTCACCGTACGCCACCGATGTGGGCTACGCCCCCGTGCAGCCTGTTCCCTTTAGCCACGCGCTTCACGCGGGCCAACTGGGCATGGACTGCCGGTTCTGTCACACCACCGTGGATAAGGCTGCATTTGCCGCCATTCCGGCCACCCAGACCTGCATGGACTGCCACACCAAGGTCAAGCCTTACGATCCCGCCAAGCCCGAAGTCAACAAGGTGATGAAGCCTTTGCATGACAGCTGGGTCTCCGGCAAGCCCATCCCCTGGGTGAAGATCCATGACCTTCCCGACTACTCCTACTTCAATCACAGCGCCCACCTTGCCAAGGGCGTCTCCTGTGTCTCCTGCCACGGCAGGATCGACCAGATGGAAACCGTCTACCAAAAGGAACCGCTCAGCATGAGCTGGTGCCTGGATTGCCACCGTGCGCCTGAAAAGCACATCCGTCCCAAGGACCAGGTCTACAACCTCGCCTGGAAGCCTGAAGTCACGGGTTCCGAAACCATTCAGCAGGCTCAACTGCGGATTGGCAAAGAACTTAAGACGCAGTATGGGGTTCACGACATCGCTTACATGACGAGCTGCTCAACTTGCCACAGGTAAACCAAAACAACACGCAATCGTTCTGGCGCAGTGTGGAGCACTTGGAGAATTCTCCTGAGTTCCGCGAAAATGCCCAGCAGGAATTCCCCGGCAACGCTGCGGAGCAGGATTCCTTCCTCTCCGTCTCGCGCAGGCGCTTCCTCCAGTTCATGGGGGGGACTCTGGCTCTGGCCGGCGTCACTCTCACGGGCTGCCGCAGGTGGCCTGAAGAGCGCCTTGCGCCTTATGCCAACAACCAGACCGGGCGCGTTCCCGGTGAGCCTGAGCACTTCTCCTCCAGCTATGATCTGGGTGGCGTGGCTCAGCCTCTGCTGATCACCGTGTTTGATGGCCGGCCCATCAAGGTGGAAGGCAACCCCGGGCACCCGCTCTCGCTGGGCGCTTCGGGCATGTACGCGCAGGCCAGCCTGCTGGACATGTACGACCCTGAGCGCTTGAACCACTTCTATCAGCGGGAAACCCCCACGGGTGCCTCCAATAAGAAGACCCGGGAAGACTTCGCCAAGTCTTTCGGCAAGCTCATCGCTCAGCACAAATCCATCAAAGGCAAGGGCCTGGTCATCATCGCGGAAGCCTTCTCCGGCCCCACCGCGGTTCGGCTGCGCGCTCAGATCGCCAAAGAGCTTCCCGAAGCCGTCTACTTTGAGTACGAACCCGTCAGCCGCGACAACCAGGCCCTGGGCCTGAAGCTTGCTTACGGCAGCGTTCTTCGTCCTCTCTACAACATCAAGAATGCCCAGGTCGTCGCCACTTTTGACGATTGCCTGCTCTCTGGCCACGCCAATTCGCTCGCGCACTCGCGTGATTGGGCCGCCAACCGCAAGACCGTGGATGAAGCCGGCAACAAGATGTGCCGGGTTTACTCCATCGAGTCGACCTACACCACCACGGGCACCGTTGCCGATCACCGCTTGCCCATCGGGCCTGCGCAGATCGCCGCTGCGGTTCATGCCCTGGCCGGCAAGCTGAGCGTCGCGGGCGCCAAGTCTGGCGCACTTGAAGCGGGCACTGAGAAATTCATCGCCACCCTGGCCGCCGACCTCCAGGCCAACAAGGGCGCGGCGCTGGTTACTCTGGGCGACGGCTACTCTCCCGACCTCCACGCCCTTGTCGCCGGCATCAACGATGCCCTCCTGGCGCAAGGCAAGACGGTTTCCTACGTTCCCGAGCCCGAGCAGCGCGAAAAGGGCCACAACCAGGCCATTATCGATGCGACTGCCCTCATCGGCTCCGGCCAGGCGACCACGGTCGTCATCCTCGGCGGCAACCCTGCTTATGACGCTCCCGCTGACCTGAACTTCTCCGCAGCCCTGGCGAAGGCCAACCAGGTCGTCCATGTCACTCAGTACATGAACGAAACCTCGGTTCTGGCGCACTGGGTTGCTCCCAAGGCCCACTACCTGGAAGCCTGGGGCGATGGTTACGCATGGGACCTCTCGGTTACCAGCGTGCAGCCCATCATCCTTCCCCTGTACGACGGCCTGAGCAACATCGAAGTGCTCGCCCTCGCGCTTGGCGAAGAAAAAGCCGGTTACGACCTTGTCCGTGACACGTTCGCCGCCAGCGCAGGCGCCGCCGCTTCGGCCGTTGGGTTCAACGAAAAGTCCTGGCGCAAGTACATCCACGATGGTTTCCTGGCCGGCAGCGCCGCCAAGACCAGCGTGCCTGCTGTGGTGGTGAAGCCTTTCGAAACCGCAGCCCCCCAGAAGGCTTCGGACTTCGAACTCACCTTTGTCACCGACCGCTGCGTGTACGATGGCCGCTTCGCCAACAACGCATGGCTCCAGGAACTGCCTGATCCCCTGAGCAAGGTTGTGTGGGACAACTCTCTCTTCATCAACAAGAAAGACGCTGACAAGCTCGGTCTGACGACCGGCGACCTTGTTCGCGTCACCGTCAACGGCAAGGAACTCCAGATCGCCGCGTACGTGCTCATGGGCCAGCCCCAGGGCGTGGTGTCGATCCCGCTGGGTTACGGCCGCGCGGTTTGCGGTTCCATCGGTCAGGGCGTTGGCTTTAACGGCTACACCCTGCGCACCGCCAAGACGACTTTCGTCGCCTCGGGCGCCAAGCTTGAGAACGTCGGCCGCAAGTATCGCCTGGTGACCACGGTCAACCACCACATCATTGACGAGATCGGTGTCGCCGCACGCAATGCACGTGTGGGCTCCAAGCCCGGTGAATCGGGCCTCATCGTCAAAGATGCGAACGTTGCGGAATTCAAGAAGGATCCCAAGTTCGTCAAGAAAGACATCCACGGCAACATCTCCCTGCAGCTTTTCGATACGCCCAAGGAATACAACGACCAGAACCATGCCTGGGGTATGGCCGTCGACATGAGCTCCTGCCTGGGCTGCAGCTCCTGCGTCGTCGCCTGCTACGCGGAAAACAACATTCCCGCGGTCGGCAAGGAAGAAGTCGACAACAACCGTGAAATGGCCTGGCTGCGCATCGACCGGTACTTCAAGGGCGACCCTGATACCGATGCATCGCCCGCGGTCGTCTACCAGCCCATGATGTGCCAGCAGTGCGAAAACGCGCCTTGCGAGCAGGTCTGCCCCGTCGGCGCAACCATGCACGACACCGAAGGCCTGAACGTGATGGTGTACAACCGGTGCATCGGCACCCGTTACTGCTCCAACAACTGCCCCTACAAGGTTCGCCGGTTCAACTACTTCGACTACCACAGCCGCAGCCCCCGGAAAGAAGCCACCGTGGTTCTCCACGTGCAGGCCGGCAACCAGGGCAACACCTGGCTGGGCATCCCCGACGAACAGCAGAAGTACTCGGTGGACAAGATCAAGTCGATGGTGTTCAACCCCGAAGTCACCGTCCGTATGCGCGGTCTGATGGAAAAGTGCACCTACTGCATCCAGCGCATTCACACCACCAAGACCGACAAGCGCGTCAAGGGTGAACTTCTGGCCGATGGCGATATCCAGACCGCTTGCCAGCAGTCCTGCCCGACCGACGCAATCGTCTTCGGCGATCTCAAAGACCCCAATAGCCGGGTCTCCAAGCTCCAGAAGCTCAACCGTTCGTACGGCGTGCTGGCTGAACTCAACACCAAGCCCCGCACCAAGTACCTGGCCAAGATCCGTAACCCCAATCCTGAGCTCGCTTAAACAAACGGCTTAACCAACCAGACTGTGGAGTCTCGTTCAAATGGCGAATCATTCATCCAAGCCGGTCGTACCGATCCCGGCTGACAACACAGGCGACGACCCCCGTCAGCGTGACCCGCTGGTGACAGGAAGCCATGACTTCCACAGCATCACCAACACGGTCTGCTCGATCCCTGAGTCCAAGACTCCCGTTGGCTGGTGGGTCGGCTTCATCATCAGCCTGCCCCTGGCAACGATGTGGATCGTCCTCATCGGTTACCTCTTCACCACCGGCGTCGGCGTGTGGGGTAACAACCAGCCCAACGCCTGGGCCTTTGACATCGTCAACTTCGTGTTCTGGGTCGGTATCGGTCACGCCGGTACGCTGATCTCGGCCATTCTCTTCCTGTTCCGTCAGAACTGGCGCACCTCGATCAACCGGTTCGCCGAAGCCATGACCATCTTCGCCGTCGTTTGCGCGGCGACGTTCCCCGGAATCCACATCGGGCGCGTTTGGCTCTTCTACTGGCTCTTCCCCATCCCCAACCAGATGGGCATGTGGCCCCAGTTCCGTTCACCGCTGCTCTGGGACGTATTCGCCGTCTCCACGTACGGTACCGTCTCCCTCCTGTTCTGGTACACGGGCATGGTGCCTGACTTTGCAACCCTGCGCGACCGCGCCAAGAACCGGATCGCCCAAATCGGTTACGGCGTCGCCTCCCTGGGCTGGAACGGCTCCAGCCGTCACTGGCACCGGTTTGAACGGGCATACCTGCTGCTGGCTGCCTTGGCCACGCCCCTGGTGCTCTCCGTGCACTCGATCGTGTCGTTCGACTTCGCCACCTCCCAGCTCCCGGGCTGGCACACGACCATCTTCCCGCCTTACTTCGTCGCCGGCGCTATCTTCGGCGGCTTCGCCATGGTGGTGACCCTCGCCGTCCCGGCGCGTGAGTGGTACGGTCTCAAGGACATCATCACGATGCGCCACCTTGAGAACATGAACAAGATCATCCTGGCAACGGGCATGATCGTGACCTACGCCTACTCCACCGAGTTTGTCATCGCCTGGTACTCCGGCGTTCACTACGAACAGATGGCCTTCCTCAACCGCGCCATGGGGCCCTTTGCCTGGGCGTTCTGGACGATGGTGTTCTGCAACTGCGTTGCGCCACACCTGTTCTGGTTCAAGTCGATGCGTAACTCGATCCCGGCCATGATGGTTGTCGCGATGTGCGTCAACGTCGGCATGTGGTTTGAACGCTTCGTCATCGTCGTCATCTCCCTTTCGCGTGACTTCCTCCCCTCCAGCTGGGGCGGATACTGGCCCACCTGGGTCGACATCGGGATGCTCGTGGGCAGCTTCGGCATGTTCATGACGCTCTTCCTTCTGTTTTGCCGCTTCCTCCCCATGATCGCCATGGCGGAAGTCAAGACGGTCATGCCTCAGGCTCACGCCCATCACCACGAAGAAGACGACCACGCCGCCGGCCACGAACCGGCCATCGCAGGCGCCAAGCACTAACGAAAGGTCTTTGGTTACAAGCGGTCACGACCGTTAAGAACGAAAGAAGCAGCGTATGATCAGCCCCAACAACAACCCTAGCGCCGAGCCCGCAGCAGAGACGTTCGCCGTCGTTGCGCAGTTCGACGACGTGGGCAGCGTGCTCCACGCGGCAGAGAAAGTCCGGGATGCCGGCTTCAGCCGGTGGGACGTTCACGCCCCGTTCCCCATTCACGGCATTGACAAGGCCATGGGCATCAAAGCCACCCGGCTGCCCTTCCTGGTCCTGTGCTGCGGGATCACCGGTTTCTTCACCGGTCTCTCCCTCACCTATTGGACCAACGCCGCTCCATACCTGGGCTGGCTGTGGCCGATGTTTGAAGGTTACCCCTTCATGATCTCCGGCAAGCCCACCTGGAGCTTTGCCGCCCACATCCCCGTGATGTTCGAGCTCACCGTGCTCTTCTCAGCCTTCGGCGCGGTTTTCGGCATGTTCCTGTTCAACGGTTTGCCGAGGCTCTACAACCCCTTGTTCAAGCTTCCCCGGTTCAAGGCAGCGACCGATGACAAGTTCATGGTCGTGGTTCTGGCCTCTGATCCGAAGTTCGACCGGACTAAAACGTCCAGCTTCTTGAAGTCGCTGGGTGCCACCGCCGTTGAGGAGGTGGAGGAATAATCATGGCTAACGATTGCATTAACAAGAAGTTGAGAGATCGGGGATACATTCTTCCCCCCATGCCCAGGTATGTGAAGTACCTGATCTGGATCATGAGCGCCTTTGCGCTGGTTCCTGCTGCGGTGGTTTACCACGCGCGCATGAGCCGGAGCCAGCAGCCCAGGATCCACCTGATCCAGGACATGGATAATCAACCCGGCTACCGGACCCAGGCTTCGAGCCCGATTTTCGCCGACGGCCGGGCCGCCCGTCAGCCCATCCTCACCACGGTTGCCTACGGCAAGCTTGAGGAAGACGATCACTACTACCGCGGCTACGAAATGGTTTACAACCCGCTTAAGAAGCAGGATGAAGCCAAGTACTTCTCCGGTATGCCCAGCCTGGTCAAGGTTGACAAGGCTCTCCTGGAGCGCGGCCAACAACGCTTCAACATCTACTGCGCTCCCTGTCACGGCTATGACGGCCACGGCAACGGTTCGGTCAACATCCGTGCGAACACCATCGGCGCTGGCACCACCGGCTGGATTGCACCGCTGGACCTGACCCTTGAAGTCACCCGGAACCGCCCCGATGGCGAGCTCTACAACGCCATCCGTAACGGCATCCGCAACATGCCTGCGCTGGGCAGCCAAGTGCCCGTCCAGGACCGGTGGGCCATCGTCGCTTACGTCCGCGCTCTTCAACTGAGCCAGGCCGGTGCGCAATCCCTTGACAAATCCCCTAAGACCGACGGCAAATAACACCGAAAGTAATGGAGCTTCACGTGGCTTCTCACGGCAAAATCACCAATATCAATGACGACAAGATCCGGCTCGACGCCGGTTGGCGGACCTGGGGCATGGCCCTCATCGCCGGTGGCGTCCTGGCCCTGATCGGGGCCGCCGCCTACTCTGGCGTCGTCGGCATTCGCCACTTTTACTTCAGCTACTTCCATAGCTTTATCTTCTTCCTGAGCCTGACCCTGGGTTCCTTGTTCTTCGTGCTGGTTCAGCACCTGGTCAAGGCGGGCTGGTCTGTGACGATCCGTCGTATCGCCGAGATATTCTCGATGAACGTCATCGTCATGACCATCCTCTTCCTGCCCATCGTCTACTCGGTCTATGAAGGCAAAGGCCTGCTTTACCCCTGGGCCGTTGCGACTGCGCACCACGGCCACGAAGGCGAGCATGCTGACGGCAAGCATGATGAAAAAGACCACGATCATGAACATGATCACGCTGCTCCTGCACATGCCGCGGCTGCACATGGTGAAGTGAAGGAAGCCGCAGCGGGCGAGGGGTACCACGAAAACATTGCCCCCGATGCCCCGATTCTTTCCAGCGCCAAGGAAAAGGCCGATGCGGACTTCATCCCCAACGGCGTGCGCAACACCTACGCATCGCACCTGGACCAACTCATCTCCCACAAGCCCGTTTTGAAGAAAGGCGCTTTCTACATCTGCGCGGTTGTCTTCTTCGGCGCATGGCTCATCATCGCCAGCTTCTACTACAAGACCTCCCAGAAGCAGGACGAAAACGGCGATATCAACCTCACCCATAAGATGCAGTGGTGGGCGCCCATGTCCACCTTCGTTTTCGCGCTCACCCTCACCTTCGCTGCATGGTTCTTCATCATGACCATCAGCCCGGTGTGGTACAGCACGATGTTCGGCGTGTACTACTTTGCCGGCTGCATGGGCGGCACTTATGCCACCCTCATCCTCACCTTCCACTTCCTGACCAGCAAGGGGTATGTCAAGCACATCACCACCGAGCACTTTCAGGACCTGGGCAAGTTCCTCTTCGGCTTCACGGTGTTCTGGGCGTACATTTCCTACTCCCAGTACATGCTGATCTGGTACGCCAACATTCCTGAAGAAACCTTCTGGTTCCGGGTGCGTGGCGCCACCACCGCGACGGGGTACTCCACCATCAACACCTGGGGTTGCATCGCCATCCTCCTGGTGATCTGCCGGTTCGCGGTTCCCTTCCTGGGTCTGCTCTCCAAGCACGTCAAGCGGTTTAAGTGGGGTCTGATCTTCTGGGCGGTGTGGATCCTTGTGTTCCACTACATCGATCTCTACTGGGTCGTGATGCCCGAGCTCTTCGCCACCATTCCCTTTGGTTTGATGGAAATCCTGACATTCATCGGTATGGGCGCCATCTGGTTCGGTCACTCGATCGTCACCGCGACGCGCAACAACCTGGCCCCTGTTAAAGACCCTCGGCTTCCCGAAGCCCTGGCTTTCGAGAATATGTGATCATCCGGGCCTGGGTGATATAAACCCAAGCCTAAATGGAGTTTAGACCGTGGCAGAACCACAAAACGTAAATTCAGGGCTTGTCGCCACCGCTGGCCTGGTCACCATCTTCGTGGTCACCGCGCTGATCATCGCGACGCACGGCTGGTACCACTATCAGATGGATGAGGAACTTAACGTCAAATCTCAGAATATCTGGGATCCGACCATTCCTGATGCGATCGCCAAGGCCAAGGCCAACATTGCGGCCCCCAAAGGGCCCGGCCAAATCCCCATCGATAAAGCCATGGACCTTTACGTTCAGTCTCACCAACCCAAGGGTAAGTAAGACCTCAAACGGCACCTCTTAAGGTGCGACAATCGCGCTGGCGAGAGTTTCCTTCACCGACTTTATAATTGGACCTTCATGACCATCGTCTCCAGACATCTTCAAGCCTCCAGCCGCCGACCCTCGGGTCGGTTCGGTCTGCGCATGCTTGGTTGCCTGGCTGCGCTGGCCATCCTGGGTCTTAGCGCCCCTGCAGCAATGGCTTTTGGCCCTCAATCAGGCCAGGCTGTCGAGAAGGGGGCTGCTGAAAAGGCTGCTCCAAGCCCTGCGATGGTGTTTGATCCCGTTGCTCCTGCGGACCCCAACGCCAAGAAGAACGAGCCGATGCAGCTTGTCGGCGCCGGGATCGTTGAAAAGCTCGCCCAGCAGGTCCCCGGTGATATCGAATTCATCGATGAAAACGGCAATACCGTTCTTCTCAACTCGTTCTTTGACCCCAAGCGGCCCATCATCCTCAACCCCGGATACTTCGGCTGCGCCATGCTGTGCGGCGAAGTTTCCAACGGGCTTAGCAGCTCGGTGAAGGGAATGAAGTGGCTTCCGGGCGAACAGTTCCAGATTTTGACTGTAAGCCTCGATCCAACCGAAACTTCCAAGCTTGCACAGCTTAAGAAGTCCAACTACATGAAAGAACTCGCCATGCCCGGCGCTGAAAAGGGCTGGCGGTTTCTGGTGATCAAAGACAAGGCCAATGCAGAGCGCTTCATCAAGACCACCGGCTTTGGCTTTAAGTGGAATGATGTCGAAAAAGAGTACGCACACGCCGCAGGCATCATCATTCTGATGCCCGATGGACGCGTCTCCCGTTATCTCTACGGCACCGACTTCATGCCCGATACCCTCCGGCTTTCGCTGGTGGAAGCGGGCAACAAGCAGATCGGGTCCTTCATGGACCGGACCCTGCTGTTTTGCTTCCGATTCGATAAGAGCGCCAACCGATACACCGTTGCGGCCATGCGTCTGATGCAGACTGCCGGCGCGGTTTCGGTTGTACTCATCATCGGCGTCATCGGGACGCTGATTTACCGTGAACACCGGTCCAAGGAACTGGATCCTTCGGGTGACAAGGGTTCCCCGAACGATTCCAACACTCCGTCAACACAAGCGGGTGCCTGAGCAATGCTTTATACGTTGGCCAACACAACCAAGGAATACGCCGATAAGACCCTGTGGATGCCTCCCCAGGCATCGACATTCGCCCCGGACGTAGACTGGCTGTTCTACTTCATCCTGTACATCAACATCTTCTTCTTCATCGTCATCGCGGCGTTGGTGTTCATCTTCGCCTACAAGTATCGGCGGTCGGCCAATCCGTCTCCCAAGGGTGATGCCATTCACTCCACCGGGCTGGAACTCTTCTGGTCGATCATCCCGTTCTTTGTCGTCATGTACACCTTCTACCTGGGCTTCGTGGGCTACAAGGACATGGCCGTCGCTCCCCCCAACGGCGCGTACACCATTATCGTCCAAGGCCAGAAGTGGTCCTGGTCGTTCATCTACACCACTCCCACGGGCACCTACACCGACAAGAACCTGCACATTCCTTTCGACCGCCCCGTGAAGCTGATCCTTAAGTCCGATGACGTGCTCCACGCGCTGTTCATCCCGGCATTCCGGGCCAAGAAAGACGTCGTTCCCGGCCGTTACAACCAGATGTGGGTGCAGGCCAAGAAGATGCCCACCGATCATGCCGACGATAAAGGCATCAACGTATTCCCCATCTATTGCGCTGAATACTGCGGCACCAGCCACTCACGCATGCTCGCCAACGTCTACGTCCACAAGGAAGGCGAATTTGAAGCGTGGCTCAAGGAAGCTTCCAACATCTACGTCGGAACCAAGGACGGCCAGAAATTCGTCAAGCCGTGGGCCGAAGTAGGCCACAGCCTGATGGACACCAAGGGCTGCTTTGCCTGCCACAGCATCGATGGCACCGAGAAGATCGGTCCTTCCTTCAAGGGCCTTTGGGCCAAGAGCGAGGAAACAATGTCCGACGGCAAGACGGTCAAGATCGACGAAGCATACATCCGCGAATCCATCGAATACCCCGCCAACAGGATCGTCAAAAACTACGAAGGCAAGAACATGAGCCCCTTCAAGGACGCGTTCACGCCTAATGACTTTGTCGCAATCACCGAGTACATCAAGTCGCTTTCGCCCAACTATGAGGCCAAGCCGACTTTGAAGCTCGAAGATCTGACTCCCGCTGTCCCTGCAACCGCCAAGTAAACACTCAGGAAACATACCGGACACGGGTGTGTCCGGCTCAGGAAGTTTGAAATGACAACGATCGCTCATCCAGAAAAGTTGACCGGACATCCGCCCGGCGATAACTACCTCAATCACGAGAAGGGCATCGCCTCCTGGCTTATCACGCTTGACCACAAGCGTATCGGCCTGGTCTACGCCTTGTTCGTGGTGGGTGCATTCGCCCTGGGCGGCTTTTTCGCCCTGATGATCCGTACCGAACTTTTCACCCCCGGCCCGACTTTCACTTTCGGCTTGACTGAAGAAACAAAGACCTGGGACTTCTACAACCAGATGTTCACCCTTCACGGTGCCGTGATGGTGTTCATGTTCATCATTCCGTCGATTCCTGCGATTCTCGGCAACTTCATCCTGCCCATGATGCTGGGCGCAAAGGACGTCGCCTTCCCCCGGCTCAACCTCATGAGCCTCTACTGCTACTTCGGCGGCGGCGCCTTCTTCGTGTGGGTTCTCCTCTCGGGCATCCTCCACACTGTCACCGGCTTGACCATCCCCGGCGGGTTTGGCCTTGATACGGGCTGGACGTTCTACACGCCTTACAGCACACAGACCAACACCGCGGTTGTCGCCGCTACATTCGGCGCCTTCCTCCTGGGCTTCAGCTCGATTCTCACAGGTGTGAACTTCATCGCCACCATCCACCTGCTGCGTCCCAAGGGCATGGGTTGGTTCCAGATGCCCTTGTTCCTGTGGGCGCTCTACGCCACCAGCGTCATTCAGATTCTGGCGACGCCTGTGCTGGCCATCACGCTGCTCCTCCTGATCGCTGAACGCGTTCTGCGCATCGGCATCTTTGATCCTCAGCTTGGCGGCGACCCGGTTCTCTACCAGCACTTCTTCTGGTTCTACAGCCATCCCGCTGTGTACATCATGATTCTTCCCGGGATGGGTGTGGTGAGCGAGCTCATCAGCGTTCACTCCCGGAAACACATCTTTGGTTACAGCTTCATCGCCTTCAGCTCCCTGGCCATTGCTCTCCTGGGCTTCCTGGTCTGGGGCCACCATATGTTCACCTCCGGTCAGTCTCCGCTGACCAACGCGGTCTTCAGCATCATCACCGTCATCATCGCGGTGCCTTCCGCGGTGAAGGTGTTTAACTGGCTGTCGACCCTTTTCCGCGGCTCGATCAACTTCAACGCACCCATGCTTTACGCGATGGAGTTCATCGGTCTCTTCACGGTTGGCGGGCTCACAGGCCTGTTCCTCTCCTCGATCTCGACGGACATTCACTTCCAGGACACCTACTTCGTCGTTGCCCACTTCCACTACGTCATGGTGGGCAGCACGCTGACGGCCTTCCTGGGCGGCATCTATCACTGGTGGCCCAAGATCACCGGCAAGATGTACAACGACTTTGTCGCCAAGATCGCGTCGTTCATCTTCTATATCGGGTTCAACATCACCTTCTTCATCCAGTTCCTCGCCGGCAGCCATGGCATGCCTCGCCGCTACGCCAGCTACCCCGTTGAGTTCCAGCCTTACCACCAGATCTCCACGATCGGTGCGTTCATCATGGCTTCGGGTCTGGTGCTTGCGCTGATCAACCTGATCAGTGCGTGGCGCACCGGCAAGCCTGCTCCGCAGAACCCTTGGGGTGCAAACTCCCTGGAGTGGTACAGCCCTTCGCCCCCGCCCCATGACAACTTCCCCACGCCGCCTCCGGTCTCCGATCCCTACGACTTCTCCAAGTGGAAGTACATGCCGGAAACCGACTCTTACCGGCCGCTTAAGCCCGGTGAAACCCCCGACGTCAAGCCTCTGGAAGGGCATGACGGCCTGGTGCCCGGCGGAATCTCCAAACACTAAAGCGTCCCCTTAAGGCGTCGCACCTAGAACCGACTTTTAAGACACCGACCCCAAGCAGAAAACGCTATGTCGCAAACCACTTCAAACCCGACCGGGGCCCACGGCCACGATGACCACGGACACGGGCACAACCCACACCTCGCCCATCACTTTGACACGATGGAGCAGCAGTTTGACTCAGCCAAGCTGGGCATGTGGGTGTTCCTGGCCACCGAAATCCTGATGTTCGGCGGGCTCTTTTGCGCCTACTCGATCTACCGGGGCAACCACCCGGAAGTTTTCCAGTACGCTCACCAGGCCCTCAACACCAATCTCGGCGCCACCAACACCGCCATCCTCCTGGCTTCTTCGCTGACGATGGCGTGGGGCGTGCGTTGCTCCCAGCTCAACCAGCAGAAGGGCCTGATTCTCTGCCTCATCCTCACCCTCATGGGCGGCTTTGGCTTCCTTGGCATCAAGTACCTTGAATACTCCGCCAAGTATTCCCACGGTATGTGGGTTGGCCCGCACAACGCGTTTTTTGGCACCGCCATCGACGCGAACACCACCCCCAGCGTTCCCGGCCATGAGTTTGACCTGACCCTTAAGTTTGACCACAAGGGCCATGACGAAGCCAGCCACGGCCATGAGCACGGCGCTCCCGCCGGTACCGTTCCGGTGGAAATGACCAAAGAGCCCTCCACGATCAACGCCTTCACCAAGGCGGAGCCCGCGGTGGAACGCTCTACGATCCCGCTTCCCGCCCGGTCTCCCGAAGGCCTCAGCAGCGATTACGTTGCGGTTTCCACGCCGACCTACAACCCCATGAGCAAGTTTGAAGTGCATCAGCACGTTGCCTGGGACGACCTCAAGGCTGCTGACAAGCGCTCGGTCTACATCTTCTTCCAAATCTACTATTGCATGACCGGCCTGCACGGTTTGCACGTGCTCATCGGCATGGCTCTGATCACCTGGGTACTCATCCGGTCGATCAAGGGCGAGTTCTCCTCCAAGTTCTTTACCCCGGTGGACCTGGTCGGCCTTTACTGGCACTTGGTCGACTTGATCTGGATTTTCCTCTTCCCGCTCTTGTACCTCATCCACTAAAGAGGCAAGGCATCGCTGAGTCTGGTGTTTTCAACAAACATAAAAACGATTGAAGGCGAAATAAAACCATGTCCGACGCACACACAGAGCATCACGAACACCAAGAGGGTGACCTCCACATCCATGTGGTTCCGATCAAGGTTCTGCTTGGCGTGTTTGCCGCGCTGATGGTTCTGACGGTTGCAACCGTCGCTGTCCGGCAGATCGATCTTGGACCGTTCAACATCTGGCTGGCCATGATCATCGCCGTGATCAAAGCCGTGCTGGTTTGCCTTTGGTTCATGCACCTGAAGTATGATCGGCCGTTCCACGGCATCATCCTGGTGCTTTCGTTTGTCTTCGTGATGATCTTCATCGGTTTCACGCTGACGGACACCAAGGAATATGCGCCGAACATGAAGGCGCCGGTGATCTACGGCTCAACGCCGTAAGCCGCGAGAGACGGACAGCAATTCAAATAAGGAAAAGAGCGGAGTTGATTCCGCTCTTTTCTTTTAGTCGCCGGGGCGCATTTAATTTATGGACCTCGGTCCTTTCGCCGCAGTTTTTCCTGTGTTCCTTGGGTCTTAATCCCTCTAAGATAAAAGCATGATCCAGATTCCACCCAGCGAGCCTCAGACGTTGATTCAAGACCGGCCCGACCAGCGGCTTCCACCCAACGCGGGGATGGTTCCGCTGATCCTGTTCCTGGCATCGCTGACGATGCTGTTCATTGCGCTGATGGTGGGCTATTTGTTCATCCGTACGCGGGTGGAGTCGCCGGCATTTGGTGCCGTTCATCTTCCCCCGGCGCTTTGGGGCAGCACACTCATTCTTGTGGCCAGCAGCGTGACCATGCATCTGGCATTGAACTATGTGCGTCAGGAGAAGCAGGTGCAGTTCAGGCAGATGCTGATTGTCACGCTGGTGCTTTCGGTGATGTTCGTGCTGATTCAGTTTCCCAGCCTCTACCGATTGCTCACCGAGCATTTTGAATTGCTTTCCAAGCAGGAACGCGCTTATTACTACGGTCTGATTTTCTTCATGATCGTGGTGCATGCGCTTCACGTGCTGGGTGGGATGATCCCCCTTGCCGTGATTACCTGGAAAGCCCACGCCAAAGCGTACGATCATGAAGCTTATGGGCCGGTGAAGTACACCGCGGTGTACTGGCATTTCTTGGACATTGTGTGGCTGGTGATGTTTTTCACGATGTACTTTTTGGGGTGAGAAGAGTCGTCGCGTGTCCTGAGTCCCGTGTCAAAAAACAAGAAAGAGGTCTGGAGCCGAAACTCCGGACCTCTTTATCTTTATCTTGTCTTTGACACAGGACACGGGATGTTGATGTTCACACCGTCGCCAGGTTTTTAGCGAAGTCCAGAATCACATCAGGAGATCCTACGGGGCAAGGGAAGTTTTCCGCTCCGTGCGCCATGGGGATTTGAGGATTGTTTACGGCGTTGTAGCACATGATGAAGTTGCGCCGATGCTTGTCGGACTGGTTCGCGGATGATGCGTGCAGGGTGTTGCAATGGAAGAAGAGTCCGGCGCCGGGCTTCATGATCGCGGGGACATTTTCAAAATAGGGTGTGATGGCTTTAAGCCGATCAGGGTCTACACCGGTCTGACTGCCCACACGGCCGTGGTTGATGCGGCCGAGCTTATGAGTGCCTTTGAGGAGCTGCATACAGCCGTTTTCGATGGTGTTTGTGTCCAGAGACACGCTCACGCTCATCATCCGCGGAAAGACGAAGCCCTGGTCGTACCAGTAGCCGTAATCCTGGTGCCATTCCCAGGCACCGCCTGTGCGTGCTTCCTTAAGGGTGACTTTTCCGTGGAAGAAAGCGACGTCTTCCTGCATGAGGATGCGGACGGCGTTTAAGACGTTGGGGTGGCGGGATGCAGCGCCCCAGATGGTGGATTGTGTTTCCCACCAGAAGGCCAGGCGCGCGGCTTTGCCGCCGCCGTCGGAGAAGCCGCCTGCTTTGGGGTCGTCGATGTTGATTTGTTTGATGAGGACGTCGACTTCTTCAGGTGTGAAGAGGTTTTCGACGATGGTATAGCCATCGTTGTGGTACTGAAGGATTTGGTCTTGAGTCAGGTGCATGAGGTGTCCTTTGCTTAACGACTATTACAGTGGCCGGAAAATGGTCTGCATGAAATGACAACGCAACAGCATGTCGGATTGCGACAAAAACATCAATTCGGAATCTAAAAATAATCAGGCTGTTTGAATCGGCAGGGCCAAGTCAGCAACGCCGGGCATGGGTGTGATGATGGCTTCTGCGGGCATGATGGTGGGGATGGGTTTTTCGCGTGCGATGGTTTGCCTGCGGATTTTGTCTTGGAGGCGCATGAGGCCTTCCATGAGCGCTTCGGGCCGGGGCGGACAGCCGGGTACGTAGACATCGACGGGGACGATCAGGTCGACGCCTTTGACGACGTGGTAGCCATATTTGAAATAGGGGCCGCCGCCGACGGTGCAGGCACCCATGGCGATGACGTACTTGGGATCGGGCATCTGGTTGTACAGACGCTGCAGGCGCGAGGCCATTTTGTAGGTGACGGTGCCGGCGACGATCATCAGGTCCGCCTGGCGGGGGGTGGCGCGGTAAGCGCCGGAGCCGAACCGGTCAACGTCGTAGCGGGAAGCGCCGAAGGACATCATTTCAATGGCGCAGCAGGCCAAGCCGAACGTCATGGGCCAGATGCTGTTGGAACGCGCCCAGTTGATGGCGGTGTCCACGCTGGTGACGATCAAGCCTTCTTCAAATCGGTTTTCGATCCAGCTCATGAGTGGGGTCTACGGTCTGGGGGTCCAGGGTCTGGTCAGAGGGAGACGGATCGTTGCGGGTCCGTTGAGTCATTTTACTCGTTTTTGGGCGGGTGGTTGTCTGCCTGCGCCTTGTTTTTCAGAGCCTGCCGGACGATGAGGAAGCAGATGAAGATGCATAGCAGGTTCAGGAGGAGGAAGAAGACAAACGCACCGAGCCCGCCGATCTGGGTGGCCTGGTTGTGTTGCTCATAAAGATCCATGATTTGGACCTTTTGCGCACGGACGGCTTCACGCAGGATGGTGGCGCAGGTAATGGTCAGGAGGCTGCCTGCGGTGGCCACAGAGAGTGCCGGCGCCCAGAGCCGCCAGCGCATCCACTGAACAATCCAGCCTGAGAGGGTGAACACCATGCCGATGATGACGCCGACGATGTACAGCTTGCAGGTGGTGTTGGTCAGGTAGAGCTTGACCACCTGAGAGATGTACTGGTCGTTGGAATAGTAGACAAAGCCGATGATCCCGGACACCAGCAGGCCGACGATGGCCAGCACCGCCAGCAGGCGGGTCTGGGCGCGGGGGATCTCCTGCCGGTCGTACTTCTGGTAGTACCAGAGCTGCCAGCCAAGGATGGCGCTGAGCGTGGGCAGGGCGCCGATCACCCACATGCCCAGGCGAAACAGGGATTCACCATTGCTTAAATACCGAGGCGGATTCAGATAGTAGGCCTGCCAGGTTTCCTGTTTGGCCACGCTGATGAGGTAGTTTTCCGTCCAGCTCAGCCCGGTGAACAGGAAGCAGACCGCTGCGCCGATGGTGACGGTGGCGATCACCCAGTCAGGCAGCGTGAGGGCGCGCTTGCTCTTGATCACGTAACACAGGTAGAAGCCGATCAGCAGCACCGGGAGGATGAGCATCCACCGGTTAAACAGAAGGAGATTCGCCGTGTAGAAATGCTTTTGATACAGAATCTGGATGAACAACAGGGGCGCAATGCC
Source organism: uncultured Phycisphaeraceae bacterium (assembly GCA_964542875.1). Classification (GTDB taxonomy): domain Bacteria; phylum Planctomycetota; class Phycisphaerae; order Phycisphaerales; family Phycisphaeraceae; genus CAZGOM01. Next base: position 37,821 of record CAZIWA010000005.1, on the reverse strand, counting down.
CGCGGTGATGGCGGCGCTGATGTAGAAGGTCATCCAGTCGCGCAGAGTCTTGGCGCCTGGGGAATTGAACCGTTCGTTGTTCTTGCCGCGGAAGATGGAAACCACGGCCAGGTAAAGCGAGCCGGCCAGCACATAGTTCATGAACACCACGTGCAAAACCAGCGTGCCAATCAGCAGCCACAGGTAGAGCTGTGTGGACCATGGGTGCATCAATGGGAAGAGCTTTGTCATCGCCTGCCCTTCCTTGCGGGTTTGGTCGCGGGTATTGCGGGCTGGGTGGCCGGTTGGGTCGTAGGTTGAGTGGCGGGGGCGGCCGCATCAGGCTTGGAAGACGCAGTTGCAGGGGCGCTGATGATTGGGGCGGGCGCCGGCGCTGGAGCGTTGGATCGGGAAGGAACGAGTGCAGGGGCAGGGGGTTGGCCCGCGTCAGGCGCGCCGGGTGTCTTGGGCATGAGGTGAATGCCAGAGTCGATGCCGGCTTCATCGAGCCATGATTTGATTTGTTCAAACGGCGCGCGGTTTGCGCCGTAGTCGGTGCGTTCCCATTCTTTGGGCTGGCCCTGAGAGTTCCATCGGAGGAACTGCACAATGGCTTCAACATCCTGCGGCGTGCCGGCGAAAGGCGGCATGAAAGTCTTGGTTTGCTGGAGCTTGGAGATATTCATCCGCTGCTGTTCGATTGACCATGAGGTGGTCAAACCCACAAGGCCGTTGGCGCCGTCTAGCGTATGACAGACGCTGCATTGAAAGCGGAAAACCTTTGCTCCCTGGATCACTTGCGAGTTGGGGTAGCTGGCTTCGTTTCGCAGCGGGTAAGGGTCGTTTTTGACGGAGCCTTCCGCCCGGAGTTTGGCGACGGAATTCACATCGATGGCGTTGGCGTAGAGGTAGTTTCGCACGGTGAAGGGTTTGCGGACGCCTTCACGGACAAACTCTCCGCCGCCGGTGGCGCCAAAGGCCAAGGCCAGGAGCAGTGTGGCGGTGGCTCCGTTGATGTACAGCTTTTGGCGAAAGAGTGCGATGACGGCGTAGCCGCCGATGAGAAGGGATGCGCAGACGGCGATCATGAAGAACTGCGTCATCGCGGCCGAGCCGCCCAGCACGTAGGACCGGCTGTCTTCCGGAAGAATCGCCAGAAACCACATGCCTACGAAAGGCATCAGCGCCATGCCCAGGAGGAAGTGGGAACACTTATTGATGAGCTTGGTTTTTTGCTCCCGGTCCAGTTCGGTCATGGTGTTGACCACGACGCATCCGGCCAGCCCGGCGAGGGTGAGGCACACCAGTGTCCTGAAGATCAACTGCGGCCAAAAGCCGGGATTGAAAAAACCGATCCAGACGTTCCCGGGGCTGTTTTGCGCAAAGTCATACATCCCGGGCGTGAGCTGCCAGGAAAGGATGCCGTTGATCCAGAACAGGCTCATGAAGCTGGCGACACTGTAGAGCACCAGCGTGGCCATACGCGTTCGGTCGTTGAGGTATTTGCTGTAGCGGTAGAAGGAATAGCCCGCGACCACTTCCAGAGAGAAGAATGTCCATTCGATGGCCCAGATCCAGTGGAACTGTTTGACCATGAGCCCGATGGTGACGGGGCTGACCTGAATGCTGATGAACCACATGCCCACGCCGGTGAGGGCGCCCAACACGAAGCTGATGAGGATGAGGGCTTTGAAGTAGCTGTCGACGAAGATGCGTGCCAGGGGTTCCTTGCCGGACATGGCAAGGTACTGCATGTAGCACATGAGGAGCCCGCCGCCGATGGCGAACTGGGCGAGAAAGACGTGGAGAATCCCGAGGCTGCCGATGACCATGCCCTTCATGACGGGGCCGTAGTCATTCATCGGGTAGTAAATGGGGTCCATGTTGGCCGTCGCTCCGGGTGTCTGACTGAAGCGGAGCCCTCTACACGGAGGGCCTGTTTTCTAACGGTCGCGATCCCATACCAACACTGCGTCAATCGCTGGTGGCATTGTAGCTTGGTTAAGCATTCGTCGGGTGGTGGAATGTGTCGCACGTGCCGGGGCGATTTACTGCGGCGCGATCTTGATCCAATTGCTTTGAATGAACCGGTTTTGCGCACTGAGGTTGTTTTTCTCCAGGCGGATCACCATGGTTGCGTAGATAGGGCCGTCTTCCAGCGAGGGGGCGATATCCTCCGCCCACACCTGCGCTTGATATTGCTGGTTGGTCCCCACAGGAATGGGAATGGGCGGGGCCTGCATGGACTGGCCGGCTGACGGATCAAGAGTTCCGTCTTTTTGATAGGTGAGGATGTAAATCTGATTGGCCTTGAGGCTGTCAATCACCAGTTGGGATATCTGGATGTTGATGGGGGCGTTGGTTCCCTTGATCGGCAGGAATTTCAGCGCCACCATTTGCGTGGCATATGGACCAGTAAACACCACATTCACCGGCTGGATGATGATGGGCGCCTTCAAAACCAGGGGCGTGTCTGAGTTGTTTTCGATGGTGTAGATGACGGCGTCGTTTGTCTCTGCCGGTTGGAGCGTGATGGTGATCTCAGGTTCCACTTGAGTCGTGCGAGCAGGCTTGGGATCGCTTGCACATGCAGGAAAACACAGCATGGCGAGTGCCAATAGCACCCACTCGGCGGGGCGGGGGAAAACGATCTTAATGGGAAGGTGTAGAAACATCAGGGGTTACTGTACCCGGAGCCCGCCTTGATTCATTGGACATAAATGGCGAAGAGGCGAGGCTGAGTTTTATCGACGCGTTTGAGCCGGGCCTGAACGCAGACCTTTTGTCCGACGAGTTCTTTGAGGGAGCGTCCATTCCAATGCACTGGGCAGTTGAGGCCCTGGAGTTCCTGGGTTTGACCAGAGTCAAAGCCTGGGATGGGGCGCAGTTTTTCATCCAGAAGATCGATAAGGATGCCTGATGCGCCGTCAGCGTTTAGCGCGACTTGGGTGTGGTGCAGCGTGATTTCGACAGGAAGGGATGCGATGGTTCCTGATTCGACTTTCGGGTTCAGGCCCAGCGCGCCCCATCGGTCGCGGGGCAAAGTGGCGAGCGCTACTTCCGCCCGGTAATGGGCGGCGATGTCTTGCGCATTTAGCCCGGCGTTGCGCCAGCGGCCGTGATAGATGCGTGTCTCATCACCGACGTTCAGGATGCCGTTGCCCTGGCAGAGGATGGTGTTGAATTCATGGCCGACTGCAGGGGCCGCTTGTGAGTCCTTATGCCGGATGAATGGAGAGCCGGGCGCCACATCGACCTCCCGGAAATGGATACCGTCGTTGGAGACGACAAGGCCCAGATCGCAGGTGATTTTGGCGAAGTCGGCGGTGAAGGCCTGGCTGTGCCAGAGGCCGTAAACGCCGACACAGACGTTGCCGAGGCTGGCCGCGCCGACGCCAAGGTGGACTTGATCGTAGGGAAAGACTCCGCCTCGCCTGGCGGGGTCGACAGGTTCGGGGAGTGCAAAGGCCACGCTCCAGAGGTCCGGCCAATGGTCAAAGTCGAACGTGGCGCGTGCGGTGCCGGTGCGTCCGCCTGCGGTGGCGCCGGGGTTGTAGACACCTGAGGAAGAACTGCCGGGAAACGTCTGGTAATGGACGATGTACTGCCCGTTGTGGCGGATAAAGGAGCAATGTTCAACGAATTGATTAATGAACGGCAATGCCGTGACGGTCCAATTCAGGCCATCGGGTGAAACAGCACAAGCCATGCTGGGCAGCGTGCCGTATTCGGGGATCACGGGGCTGGTTTGGTCCGGGAAATACTGGTAAACCATTTTGTATCGGCGGGCCGGGTCCGGGTCGGCTTCGTCTTTGATGACTGCCGCGCCGGAAGCGAGTGTGTGAGGCAGGTTCAGCGCGTTGTTTTCTTTTGAACCTTTGAAGAGTACCTGACCCAGAGCAGGTTTTTTCCATGTGATGCCGTCATTGCTTTCTGCATAGCAGAGCGGGCCTTGAAAAACTTCAAAGCCTTCTTTGATGCCCATCAGCCAGCCTGGCTTTTTGACGATCTGCCGGGCTTTAAGCTCAGACCAGTCAGGATTGATGCCGCGGTGGCAGGCGTAGTACCACATCCGGAAAGTGCCGTTGTCGTAGAGCACGGTGCCGTAGAAGTGGGTTGCGAGGTTGTCGGGCGAGTTGGAGTCGGCCGGGCCGGGCTCCAGCACGGGCTGAACTCGGACTGTGGGGTTGGTGAGATAAAGGCAGACATGTTTACGGTAGGGGAGGGAGACATCATCGATGGCTAGCAATGTGTGTTGCACGGTGCTGTCCTTTTGAGTGGTTTGTGGATTACTTAAATTAATATATGAATGAAATAATGAATGGGGAAGCGTACTTGTCTATTGGTTGTTGAATATTTGCTCAAGTGCCGATTGTGACGGGCTTACCGAGAGTCTTGGCAATGGATTGCAGGTCCAGTGGCGTGTTGATGCTTTGAAATGCGGGAGCGTCAGCTTCGGCGAGGGTGACCCAGCCGGTGCCCGGGGTTTTGGCCAGGCCGGAGGGGCCTTTGATGCCTTTGGCCAGTGCGTTGGTGACGTTTTGCCGGGCGTGCGCCAGGTCCATGAGCATGGGAAACGGCTCAATGCGTTCGTCGGGTGTGCCCGGCTGTCTAATGAAGCAGGCGCGGGTGGCGCCGGGGGATTGGGTCATGCCGGAGAGGGCCATGTCCAGATGGAGGGGGAGAATCGCGGGCATGTCAGCGGGAACAAAGGCGATAAGGCCCGAATCAGGGGCTTGATCCAGAACGGATTTAATGCCCGAGAGCGGGCCCTGAAAGGGGAAGGCGTCGCGGATCGTCTTTGCGTATCGCTCATGGCCGGGGGGTAAGGAGGTATTGCCAAAGGGAAGGCTCAACCAAAGGAGGGGGAGATGTCCAAAGGGGCGCCAATTGACCAGATGGCTTGCCTGCCAGGACAGAATGGGGGTTTGGTCGATCTGGACCAGCAGTTTGGATTGACCAAAGCGGCGGCTTTCACCGCCGGCGAGAACGCAAAGGATCAGCGGTCTTGGAGCCATGAGGGCCTGTCAGATTCAAAGGAGTGTGAAAAAGCGTTATGATTTGGGGTTCACGGCGTGGTGCAATCGTATCCGGGTTGGCTGCCCGGCGTTTGTTTTGTTCTGGGGTCATGAGGATTCAATGCATCTGGTATTGATTGGCGACATTCATGTGTATCGGACGTGGCCCTTGCCATGGCAGTTGTTTGGCAAGGCGATGCTGGGCCAACTGAATGTGTGGTTTAACCGGTCGCGGCGTTTTGAATTGGCACGGATGGATCCGCTGCTGGACCGGGCCGCAGCGCTCAAGCCTGAACTGCTGGTGTTTTCCGGAGACCTGACCAGTGTTGCCACCATGCAGGAATTCAAGGACGCCAAGCGGATTCTTTCCAGTATTCTCGGCAAATACCCTGCGGTGATGGTTCCCGGCAATCATGACCGATACACCTGGGGCTCGGTGGTGATGCGGCGCATGGAATCCATGTTTCCCGGGGTGCTGCCGACATCGTTTCCGCAGACGCGCAAGCTCAACGACACATGGTCCATGCTGATGCTTAATTCCAGCGTGCCCAGGACTTTCACCAGCCGGGGGCTGCTGGGCGCCAAGCAGATGCAGGCCGCCAGGGAAGCCGTTGAGCGGTTGGAACCCGATAAAGGCCTGGTGCTGCTGACCCACTATGCGCTTGGGAAGCCCCAAGGGCACCGTCCGGCGCGTTGGTCCCACCGTCTGCGCGAGCATGACCAGATGCTGGAACTGCTCAAGACAGCACGTGGCCGGGTGGTGTTTCTCCACGGGCATGTGCATTACCCGTGGTACTGGGAACGGGAAGACCTTGCGCCGGCGAGGGTGACGGATATCAATTCCGGCGCACCTTGCCTGGTGACGCCCCTGCACCCATGCGGGCAGGGATTCTGGTCGATCAAGCTGCCTGAGAGCGCCGGCGGCCGGGTTTACGCCGAGCATCATGCCTATAAGCCTGCGGAAGGGACTCAGGGAGGCGACGGCTGGGTGGTGACAGGGTTTGGCGAGTAATTTGCGGACTGTGCTTCAAGGGCATTCCGGCATTTTGCAAGCAGGCCCGGGGCCTGCGGGTCGCAGGGGTCGAGCTGCAATACTTTTTCAAAACAAGTGATGGCTTCGGGCAGGTTGTGCTTGACGGCGAGAATCCGGCCCAGGGTGCTCCACGCTTCAGGGTTGGCGGGTGCCAGCATGGTGGCTTGACGGGCATCGGGCTCGGCCTGGTCCAAATCGCGCTGGGCGATGAGAAGCTTCGATCTGCGCAGGTGCGCCATGGCGTTATTGGGGGAGAGCGCAAGCGTGCTTCCCAGGTGATCCAGCGCTTGGCCGGGTTGGTTGATGGCTTCAAATGCGGTGGCGATTTCAAAATGCGCGGCAGCGGACTTGGGGTTTGCCGCGAGCACTTTTTCAAGATGGATGATGGCCTGGTCCGGCTTGCCGGCCCGCAGGTAGATTCGGCCCGCGGCGAGGTTGATCCGTGGTGAATCAGGCTTGAGAGAGAGAGCGATGGCGATGTTGCTCAGGGCTTGGCTGGTGCGGCCGTCGTAGATGTCCTGCGTGGCCAGAACTGCGTAGGCCAGGTGGTTTTCGTCGGTTTTACTGGCGGCGGCCCTGAAGAGGGTGCGCGTGTTGGTCCATTCATCGAGTGTAAGCCAGGTGATCCAGGCCATGCAGGTGATGACGATGGTGATGGCGCCGGCAACCAGCGCCACCCGTGTGGCGGAACGCTCGGCCCAGGTGAAAGGGAGAAACCATGCAACGGCGATGAACAGACCCAGGTAAGGCATGTAGCTATACCGGTCTGCGGTGGCCTGATCGGAAAGCTGCACAAAGCCGACTACGGGCAGGAGCCCGATGATGAACCAGAGCCAGCCGATGGTGACCCATGGCGTCTTATTGCGCAGGGCGATGGTGATCCAGGTGGAGATGATGAGAAAGGCCAGCGCCAGACCCCAATAAATGGTGGGGATTGCGGCGGGCAGGGGGTAATAGACGCTGATGGGGTCTGGCCAGAAGGCTTTGCGGAGGAATTCCACGTAATTCATGAGCCCGTTTTGAAGCCTGAGGCCCAGGCCGACATCGTCAAGGGTCCGGACGGCGCCGCCTGACTTTTGGGCGAGGAAGGCTGCGGTGCAGGCCAGCAGGGCGATGATGAACACCGGAGTTTTTTCGTAAACCAGTTTGAAGGAAGGCTCGCGCAGCACCCACCATTTTTCGCTGGGCTCATCAGGCAGGGGCTGAATGATGTCGGAATCTTCCTGGGCGTAAGGGAGCTCTTCGGATGCGCCCTTGATGCGCTTTAAGGGCCAGTAGTCCAGCAGCAGGAGAAAGGCGGGAAGCATTACCCAGGATTGTTTGGCCATGAGGCTCAGGGCGAAGCAGATGACGAGCATGGCATATGCGCGTTTGCGCTGGTGGCGGACAAAATCAACGTAACCCCAAATGGCCAGTAGGGCGAAGAAACATGCCAGGAGTTCCTTGCGCTGGCTGAGCCAGGCAACAGACTCCACATGCATGGGATGGAGGGCAAAGAGCAGGGCCACAATGAGACTGCGCCAGACGGAAGCCGTCAGCCGAAACAGCAGGAGCATCACCAGGCCGGCGTTTAAGGAGTGAAGCAGCACATTGGTGGCGAAATGGCCCGTGGCCCAGGGGCCGTACAGTTGCCAGTCCAGCGCGTGGGAGAGCCACGTGAGCGGGTGCCAGTTGGCTTGCTCACCGGTCAGGAAGGCCCATTGGAATGTGGCCAGCGATATGCCCTGCTTCACGCCGGCGTTGTGGAAGACATAGTCCATGTCATCCAGCAGAATGGGCTGGTGCCAGAGCATGCCGGAGAAGAACCACATGGTGAGCAGGACAACGCAGACCGAAAGCGTGACCGCTTGCTGAAATCGGCTGAGGGAAACAATCGTGCTGTCCAGGTCTCCCTGCGTTTTCACGAACAACCTCGCAAGGACACTGCTGCAAAGGGGTTAAGTGATTTTATGCGGGGGGTGAGAAAGGGGCCCGCAAGTCTGGGCTTGATATTACCACAACATCAGAGGCCGCCGAAGGTTGCAGAGGCCCGGGGCGTTGCTTGATTGCCGGACTCGAGCAGGGTGCCCGGTGGATGAAGTTTTACCTGGCGAAATAATCCCGGGCCAGAGGGGATGGAATGCATGTTGTTTTAGCTCCGACTCATGGAAGTTGAACTGTTTATCGGGTGGGCAGCCTTGACAAGCCAGCGGGGGAAATGGTCATATGTGCCACCGAGCTAAACTAAACGTTCACTAAATAAAGAAAGTAGCTTTCATGTCCAAGACTTTTCCTGACCCGATTGCCGAAGCCCGCAGCTATGCCGAATTTGTCCTTAAGTGGGACGCCATGGACCCGGAGATTGCCCTGGGCCGGGTGGTGACGGACTCTCCCATGCTGGACAAGAAGGCCGTGCGCGCCGGGGCGGTTAAGTTCCACAAGGAACGCATGAAGGCGATTCCCGATGCTGCGAAGTACCCCGAATCCAAGCCGTGGGTGGATTATGTGCTGGCCTATGAAAAAGAACTGCAGGCCAGGACGGGCTTTAACGAGCAGCAGATGGCCATTAATCGGTCGCTGAGCGAATACCTGTGCTTTCGTGGGTTTCGCGAGTGCGCAGCGGGCAAGAAGAAGCCCGGCAAGGGCACCGGCCTGGCGATGAGCGAAAAGTGCCGGGTGATTTTCGACCCAAACACCGATCAGGGCGCACTGCATGCCAAGAACGTTGACGACCCCATTACGCACTTTGTGCGCACCAAGGTGAAGCCGGGCTTTACCCCCAAGGGCCAGCGCCGTCCGATCATGATGGATGGCACGGGGTCGGGTTTGCATCTGGATATCGAGCCCAAGGAAGAGATGTTTCCGCTTCCCATGCTGCGCATGTGCAGCTATTACCACGACACCACCCCCGAAGCGCTGGAGTTCATCAAACGTTACGGCAAGTTCTGGTCTGGCGCGAACATCGTGCTGATCGACGGGGAGGACAGGGCCGTGGCGATCGAAAAGTGCGCGCGCAACTTCATTGAGGTTCACCACCCGGACTTCACCGGCCGGGCTCACTGCTCGGGCATGGCCGTTCGTAACCCCAATTCGCCTTTGGGCAAGCATCAGGCGGCCATGCGCGCCGAATACCTGGCGATCTTCGGGCTGCACAACAACCCCAAGGACACCACGGACGTCGCGTTCTGGAACGCCTGCGATCTGGCCGAGAGCATTCTGGCCTGGTATCTCAAGAAACCCAGCCAGATCACCGTCGAGGAATACCAGCAACTGCTCACGCGGCCCTTCCCTCATGGGCTTTGCAAGGAAGGCAAGCTGCTGCATCCCAAGCAATCGGTGGCGGAATACACGCTGGTCACACTTTTGGAACTGTGGGACAAGCGCATTTACCTGCGCTATCAGCGCGATGAAAAGACCGGTCAATTCCCCAGCAAGCCGGAAGTCCACAAGGGCTGAGATTTTTTGATGGCCCGAATGTGAAATAGAGATAAGCACGGGGCGGCCTGAAAGCCGCCCCGTGTCATTTGGAAGTGATAGAATCTCTGCACCGGGGATTTGTCCCGCAGGAGACTTACGTATGCGACAGGCCAAGAAGAATTGGGTAGTGATCGGACTTGCAGCACTGGCTGCGGGCATGACGGGTTGCGCACAACATTATTACCACGCGGAGGGCGACCCCAACACTCAGCCCGGTGTGGATACGGATGCTCCCGCGTCTGTGATGACCACGAGCGAATCCGACCGTGAGCGTGAAGCTCAGGCGACGATTGTGCCTGCGCAACAGACGGCCGCAGCCGCTGTCCCGGCACCCGGGTCGGCGGTGCCACCGAGCCAGCCTACGGAGGAAGTGGTGGTCGTGTCGAAGATTCCCGAGGCAACCACGGCCCCTGTAGCGACGGCGCCGGCCACTGCTCCGAAAGTTTACGGAACCTCTGAGAAATGGCTTAACCACAACCCGGAACCGTCACTCAAAGGCCTGGACCGTTCCGGCTGGGAGCCGACGGTTTATCTGACAGACCCAGGCACCGTGGAGCATTACAACTACTACCACCGGGACCTTCCCACCGGCTATGAAAAGCGCCATGACGCCGACCTCAAGCGCGCAGTGGACGACCCAGCGGTGACCCTTAACGGGTATAAGACCGAGGGATTTGAGAAGGACAATACGCTGGAGATGTTTTCTCAGCCGGGTAAGTTCGCTTATGACACAGTGCTGATGTTCCCGATGATGATTTTCCGTCCGCCTTGGGGCACCGACTACACGCCGCGTAAAGAGACGCTTGCGCCTGCGGTGAAGGAGAAGCCGGTGGACATCACGCAAGTGCCAACACAGCCCGCGCCGGCGCCGGTGAAGTCCGACCTTCCCCAACTGCCGGCGTGGCCGACGGACACTGCGCCGGTGAAGCCGGAAGTGATTCCGCCGCTGGAGTTTGATACTTCGCCGGGCATGTAACGGTCTTATTCAGGTTCTTTGAGATTCAGGCAGACGCGACATATGAAAAAGCTCACGCAGGAACAGGTTCAGCGGTTTCATCAGCAGGGCTGCCTGGTGGCCTCCAACGTGATTCCCGTCAGCGATTTTGAGCCGGCCATCCGGGATATTTCCGCGATGATCGACCGGAATGCGCGCAAGCTGCAAGCCGAAGGGAAGGTCAAGGACCTTTTCGAAAACGAGCCTTTTGAAACCCGTTTTGCCAAGATATATGCACAGAGCCAGGAGATTGAACGCGGGATCGACATCATGCTTTCGCTCCTGCCTGGCGTGTTTGAATTCCTGAACAACAAGCACCTGCTGGACGCGTTGGAAGACATCCAGGGCACAGCAGAACTGAGCTGCAACCCCATTCAGCACCTGCGGGCCAAGAGCCCACGGGCGCTGACTGGCGACAAGCCGGATTACTTCTACAACGTTCCCTGGCACCAGGATTCAGGCGTGACGACGGAAGACTCCGACAACTCCAGCATCATCACCTGCTGGATTCCGCTGGTGGATGCGACGGTTGAGAACGGGTGCATGGACCTGCTGCCGGGCGCCTTCAAGCTGGGGCATCTGGATCACATTTCCGAAGGCGGAACGCAGATCGACCCGAAGGTGTTTCCCAAGGACCTGCCGCTGCTGCCGGCGCCGTGCCCCAAGGGCGGCGTGGTGTTCATGCACCGGTACACGCCGCACCGGTCGAATGCGAATAATACGAATGTGGTGCGCTGGAGCCTGGACCTGCGCTACCAGCCCACGGGCCAGCCTTCGGGCCGGGCATGGCAGCCTTGCTTCCCTGTGCGCAAAACGGGGACTGAGCAGTCGCCCCTGATCAGCTATGACCAATGGAAGACAGATTGGACCAAGGCGCTGTCGAGCGGCGCGCCGATGACCAAGCACCGTGTTAAACGGGCGTGAAGTCTGAATCGCATTAAGAATAAAAAAGCCCGCGGCAAAAGTCGCGGGCTTTTTTATCAACCGAACCCGTTGGCTTGAGGTTGTGTCTTTGTTGATGAATGCCTCTCATAAACGAACAGAGGCGCCGATACACAAGCCATCGACCCAGGAGCCTTCCATGTCTCAGACGCAAACTCCGGAACTTCAGCGTGCCCTGCAGCTGGCTCACGAACGTAAGGCCAGCGATGATGCTTGGAGTGCCGGAAGGAACGGTCAAGCGGAGGCTGCATGATATGCGCGTCCGGTTGCGAGAGATGTTGCTGGAATTGCATGAGGAGGAGAGGATCAACCGCCGGACTCAGCGCCGGCGGTTGATGATCGGCCAGTGCTTTAATGCCGAGGATGCGGCTTAAACCTTGGGGCGGATGTTTTTGAGGCCGACCATTTCCAATACGCCAACGCGCATCGCCGCTGCGGGGGAGAGTCGGCGGATGGGGAAGGCGGTGTTGTTTGGGGCCAGCGGGCACAAAGGATCGATGATGGCCTTATCGCCGTAAAGATGGATGGTTTGCAGACGTGAGTCAGGGGCAATCTCGACCATGTAGTACGGATGGCCTTCTTCCATGACCAGTTCCAGAAAGCATGGCTTATCGGGCGCATTGGGATAGGTGAAATTGCCGTTGGCGTCGGTCATGCCGTCATAGGAAGCCGAGGAGTTTCTGGAGGCTGAAGTGCGAACCCATACGCCTTTGATGGGTTGACCATAGCGGTCAACCAGCCGGCCTCGGATGGGAGTGGCTTTGGTGAGAATGGCGTTGTAGGTTTGCGAGGTGGTGTCACTGGCGATCTGGAGGGACTGGTTCATGGGCTGGTGCCCGCCGCCACGGAAGATGAGCTTCACGTGGCCGGCGGCCACGTTGGGGATGGTGTAGCGTCCGGAACTGTCGGCGGTGATGTCCAGTGAGACTTCAATGAGGCCGGACTTGAAGGTGCAGTCGATGGCGCAGCCGCCGACGCCTTTGCCGTCCTGGTCAAGCACGCGGCCCGACAGGGTGACGCCGCGTTGAACGGAGATGTTGGTTTCCTGCGTGCAGAGGTCCTTGGCGGAAAGCTTGCCGATCTGAGACTGGGTGAGATGCTCTTTGTTGAGGTAGCGGGTGTCCAGCGCGCGAACGGCGCCGACATGCCAGTCCTTGCCGACGGGCATGTCGTCAGTGATCCAGTGCCCTTGGGCGTCCGTGATGGCGCTGCGCTCAGTGGACTGGTTGGTTTTGCGGTTGTGAACCTCGACCATGACGCCCAGGTCCGCGACGGGCTTATGGTCTTCATCGACGACGCTGCCTTTAGCCTGGCCGATGGGGTCGAGCTTCAAGACGAACTCAGGGGGAAGTGGGAAGCCGATTCGGAACATGCGTGACCAGTAGCCGTCCTTGACCACGTGAACCACCATGGCGTCGGAGGGTTCGGGGCGGTCGGGGCGGTTGTACCGGCCGATGGTGGTGGGGCGGCCAAACCAGACACGGGTGAGGCCGTCAGAATCGGTGATGCCGGTGGTGGAGAGATTTTGCCAATCCGCCATGGCCTGGACGGTGGCGCCCTGAATGGGCTGGCCGTCTTCATCGACAATTTTGAAGGCGCCGGTCTGGTCCAGCGCCACGGGCTTGTTAGGGGAATTGGGGTCGGCTTCCAAGCGGATTTGTATGAGATCAAAGTCCGCACGCTTGCCGGCAGCGTTGGAGACGCCGATGGCCAGTGAGCCTGCGAGCGGGCCGGGGGTGTTGCTCTTGGTACGCGGGATGGTGCGCAGGTCGACTTTGATCTCCCGAACCACGCCGTCGGCGATCATGTTGGAAGTGCCAAGAGGGGCAAAGCCCCCCATGTTGGGGCCAAGGCCGTCGTCCATCCAGAACATGTACGGCGCGCTGGAGGCCAGGCCGGTGGCACGGTATCGAACGACCAGATAGGGGTAGCGATCTGCGATGACGGGCGATGTGATGTGCCTGTACCACACCTGGCGGGCTTTGGGGTCTGTGATGGTGAAGCGCCAGACGTCATTCGCGGATTCTTTAAATTTCCTGGCGCTTACCGCCATGGCGTTATACAGCCAGACAACCTCATTCCAAGAACCGGCGTTGTTCAAGACGAGCGTTTTAGCGGGGTCTTTGTCGAAGGCGTCATTGATGGGCTGGTGTGAAATGTTGCGGGAAAGAGGGGATTTGGGCTGAAGGGGGCGTGTTTCAACCGTTTCTTCGGCAATGATTCGCCGGATCTGGGCGTGGGTCGCCTGGGGTGCGCGAACCGTCAGGACGGTATCGACAAAGCTGGCGTTGGTGAATTCCGGGTGATCCCAGTCGCCGGGTTCGCCGGACTGCTTGATCCGATCCAGGAGGGTTTTTGGCGTCCAGAGGGGTTGCCCCTTGTCGTCCTTTGCCGCCAGGAGCGATTTGAGGCGATAGGTCTGGGTGGCGGTGTCAGCCAGTGCGGAGTAGCGAGGCGCAATCCACGCGGAGTGTTCGCGAACCACCAGCACGGGGCGGTTGCTGCTGAGGTTGGCGGGAGTGGCCTGGATGAGCAGGCTTTGGATCACTTCGCCACAGGTTACGTTCTGACCGACATAGCGCATGGGGGTGTTGTTTACGATGCCTGCCTGTGCGAGCATGTTCCAGTCGATGTCGAGCTTCACCTTGGCGTCGTCGGCCAGTTTTTGAAGGGTTGCGTCCAGCGGCTGGTTAAGAATGTCGATATTGGGGAACCGGGTGTCCAGGCGCTTTTGAATCACGGCGATGAGGGCCGGGTCTGGCTGGGCGGGGAGAGGCGAAGGTGTTTCGGCGGGCCCGCCGGCGGACTCAGCCGTGGGCACGAGCTCTTCCCGGGCCGCCAGCTCAGAAGCGGATGCCGGAGAAGGAGGGAGTGGGATTTCTTTGCGAGCGATGGAGGAGGCAATCGCTTTTTCCGGCGCCTTGGGGTTCGCGGGAAGCGTGTTTGGGGAGTTGAGGAGGTTGCTGGCCCAGGCGAGAGGGTCTTGTGCCGGGATGCTGGATTTGGCGCGCAGCATGAGTGCGGGAACAAGCACTGCGGCCGCTGCGATCACGCCGGTGAACAGCCCGAGCCGGGTGATGGCTCCCGGACGGCGGCCAAGATCCAGGATGGACCGGATCCGGCTTTGAATCTTGGAAGCGCGCGCCATTGGCACGCCAAGCGAACCGGTCATGCCGGAGTAACCGCGGCCAACGGCGATGCCAAGGAGCTCCTCGGCGTAGTCGCTGGGCCGGCAACCGGCGCGCAGGACCAGATCGTCACAGGCCAGTTCCCGCTCGATGCGCATGCGCGAGCCGGCGTACCAGACCAGGGGGTTGAACCAAAAGAGCGCGCAAGCCACCTGGGCCAGGAGTTGAGTGAGGGTGTCCCACCGGCGAACATGGGCAAGCTCATGAAGGAGGACGACGCGTTTGCGCTCGGCAGTCCATCCAAAGGAGTCTTCCGGCAGGACGACCTGAGGAAGGAAGAAGCCCCATGTCATGGGCATGGCGCCTGCTTTGGAGCGGATCAGCGAGACGGGACGGCGGATGCCCAGTTGCTTGCGCAGGGATTGAAGAAGGTCATGCCAGGGGCCATCCGACACGTGACGGTGCTTAAGCCGGGTGATGAACATGGTGATGAAACCAACCATCACCGGCGCGATGCAGAGCAGAAAACCGACCAGCCAGGTTGCAAAAAGGAAGCCGCCCCACGGGAAGGCGGGCCCGGAAACCCGTTCTCCGATGGGAGCTGCTGCCTGTGGTGCCTGGGGGGCTGGGGGCGCTATTTCACGCGGAGGCGCGTAAGAGGGCACATGGGAGAGCGCCGGGGCCACATCCCGTTCCTCATGGGTGATCGAAAAAGCGGGGCCTGAAGAAGGCGCCCAGCTTGAGGAGCGGCCTAAGTCATCCGCGGGCGCGGTCCAGCTTTGATAGCCGTACTCCTTGTAAGGCACGAAGTGCGGGCCGGGCGGGACCACTGTTTTTACGATCTCCACGCGCATGGGCTCAGACCAGTCGGGCAGAATGCGCATCGCCGGCGCGGCAACCATGCCCAGCGGCACCAGCAAGAGAATGGTGACGCCGATGGTCCAGATCATGTGTCTGGTGGCGGGGGAAACGCGCTTGTGGAGCGCCAAGGCAATCGAGCCGGCAATGACCAGCCCAAGCGTTCCCCGGAGGATGCCCTGGGTGAGGCCTTCAAAGCCTGCGGGCCCTATCTGATTAAATACTGATTCAAACAGGGCCGGCATGCTATTCCCCCTTTTTGCGCGCCTCTTTGATCAATTTCTGGAGGTGCGCGAGTTCTTTGTCGTCGATCTTTTCATTTGCGTCACCGGTGAGATGGGCGGCGACGGCTTGAGCCAGAGAACCTTCGAAGAACGTGTCCAGCACTTTGCGCAGGGTGGATGCGCCCACCTTGCTGCGTGCCTGACTGGGCTTGTAAACAAATTCCCGGCCTTCTTGAGTATGGGTGACATGGCCGCGCATCTCAAGGATTTTCAGGAGCGTGCGGATGGCGGTGCGGCTGGGGCGATCAGGGAGTGCCTGCCAGACTTCAACGGCGGTGGCCTGCCCCCGGGCAAAGAGGACTTCCATGATCTGTTGTTCGCGCTTGGTGAGGAGGGGTGGCTGGTCGGCCATTTTATTTCGCTCTCCCCCGAAGGTTGGTTGTGAAGAATGAATAAGTGTCAATTTTCTAACACTGAAAAAATAACCCAAGGACATGTCCGAGTCAAGCAGGGATGGGCGGAGATTTGGGATAAAAATGACCTTATTGCATGTTGGGAGGCTTGTGGATGGGGGAGGAAACAAAAAAAGCCGGAGCCAGTGAGGCTCCGGCAGGGATGGTTTTTGGCTTATTGAGGTCAAAAAGGCGTTGTGACTTCAACACAGAGAAGACTTTTTCAGCCCCCATCGAAGGGGGCCGAAAAACAAGGCGATGTCGAATGAGTGTTGTCCTGCGGCTGCGCTTGAAGACCCGCTGGGGCGTAGAAAATGCGCGGCCGGATTATTTGCCTTTGTAGCCAAGGTCCTTCCAGATTTTCTTGGCTGCTGCCAGGCCTTTGGCGGTGGGCTTCATGAAGCCGGTGACGCTGGCTGGGGCTTTGCCGTCGCCGGTGCCGTCGGGCCAGGGAGACCAGTGATCGTTTTCAAACTTTTTGCGGTCGGATTCTTTGGAGAAGTCCGGGACGGCTTGGGGGATGCCGCCGTTGAGGGCGCTGCGCCAGGCGAGGATGCCGACGCTGGACATGTTGACGCCGCGGTAGACGTCCAGGAAGGGTTGTCCGCCGGCGCGGATGGCGTTGGCGAAGTGGAAGTTGGTCCAGAAGTCGCCGCCGCCGTGGCCGGCCTTGTTGGCGAGCTCGGCGTGTTCAGGCCAATCGGGGGTGTAGACCCGGTCGGTGGGGAATTTCCCGTTTTGGGTGTCCCATTCCTCGTGCCACACACGGACCTGGCCGGGGCCGAAGTAGCCGGGGCCGCGGGTGATTTCCATGGCGCCCTTGGTGCCGTGAAGACGGTAATAGTTGCTGTGGCCGGGCATGACCAGCGAGAGAATCCGGAAGACCGAGCCGTCGGTGTTGTGGGTGAGGATGACCGAGCCGGGGTCGGCGCAGCGGGCGGTGTTCACGCACACATCACGGGAGGGGATGGAGATGGCGGTGACGGATTTGGGAAGGGCTTCGGTCATGCAGACCAGCGGCGCCAGGGCATGGGTGCAGTAGTAGGTGGAAGGGAGATGGTTGCGCCAGTGCTTTTCGCCGGGGGCGATGGAGTTGATGGAATGGTCGGACATGGGGTGGTTGTATTCACCCTCGGCATAGAGCGCCTTGCCGACTTCGCCGGACCGGTAGACCCGACGCATTTCCTGGTTGAACTTGGTGTAAGGGTAGTTCTCGGCGAGCATGTAGGTTTTTTTGCTCTTTTCCACGGCCCGGCAGAGGGCCACGCCGTCGGCGAGAGTGCCGTTGGAAGAGGTCTCACTCATGACATGCTTGCCGGCGTTAAGCGCCTTGATGGCAAAGGGGGCGTGCTGATGGAAGAAGTTGGCAAGGACGACGGCATCCATGTCGTGTTCGAGGAACTTGTCGTAGTCGGTGTAAGTGGCGACGTTGTATTTCTTGCCGACTTCCTTGAGCTTCTCTTCCCAGATGTCGCAGATGGCGACAAGCTCCATGCCGACATGCTTGGTAGCGCCCGAGGCATAGCTTTGGCCGCGGCCAACGCCGATGACGCCGACTCTGATGGGTTTCTGGCTGGATGACTTTTTGGCCATGGGAGGAACTTCCTTAGGGAATAAAAGCGGTCAAGACACGAAACGACAGTGTGCCATGGTTTGATGGCAGGAGAGTGTTTCTAAAACGATATCTGACGTGTTTTGACCGAGGCAGGCTGGGTTTTAAGCCTTGAGGGAGGGGCTTTTGCCCCCGTGCCGGTGCGGCGGATGAGTGAGTCATTGAGCGGGCGGGGGAGATTGCGCGTCGACTTTCGAGAGCAGGCGCTGCAGCGCATCGGCGCATGGGGCGTCTGTCGGGTCAATGGCCAGGCCGGCTTTGTAGATCTGGACTGCAAGGGCTGGAGATGAGGTTTTTTCGTAAAGGTGGCCCAGCAAGGAATAGGGACGCAGATAGCGGGGGTCGGTGTTTATCGCGTTGAGAAACAAGACCTGGGCTTCGCCGTAGCGGCCGAGAATGAAATTGGCGGCGCCGAGGTTGGTAAGGACGGCCGGTGACTGGGGTGATTTTTCCAACGCGGATTCCAGAAGCGACAACCCCCGGGATTTTTGTTCCGGCGTAGCGCCAGCCCAAACGTAAATAATGCCGGCGTTGTTTTGCACAGCGGGATCGTTGGGCAGCGTGCTGAGGCACCGGGCGATGAGATTCATCGCTTTTTGCGGTTCGCCCAGTTGGAGGTAAAGAAGGGCCGCGTCAGAAGTGGCGGGATTGCTTTCACTCGGGAGAAGGGCGATGTGGTCCAATATCCGGAGGGCCGCCTGGGGTTGGCCTGTCTGCGCATAGGTCTGGGCGAGCGGAACCAGTGCCTGGAGGTGATCGGGCTTTTCTTCAACGGCGATTTGAAGTTCATGTTGGGCGTCGGCCAGATTTTTTCTCTCAAGGTAATAGGTTCCCAGCGCAGTCCGGATCTGGGGGTTGTGGCCTGTTACCTGGAGGATGCGCTTAAAGAGCGTTGGGCTGTCGGACCAGTGTGCGACTTGAGAAACGGTGACCCAAAAGAGCGCGGCCGCAATACAAAAAAGGGCAGCCGCCAGGAGGGTTGTCTTTCTGCTTTGACGGTTATTGGAAGCTTGTGCATTTAAGTCCGGCACCGGAGTGGCCCAGTCGCACACGGCCCAAGCCAGTGCGATGTAGAGCCCGAGAAACGGCCAATAGGTAAAGCGATCGGCCCTTGCCTGGTTGCCCGCCTGGAGAAGGCCGGAGACCGGGGCGAGGGTGACGACATACCAAAGCCAGCCGATGAGCAGATAGGGACGTTTGGCCCATTGCCAGATGCATGCGCCGGTGATCACGATAAGAATGCCCGCTTTGAGGGCGATCTCTGATTTGTTGAGGGTTTGGGGGATGGGGTAAAGCGCGCAGAGGCCCGAGGGCCATACCAAGGCACTGAGGTAGTCCACATAGCCGGTGACGGCGACGCCGATTCGATATCCCAGCGGCAGTTGCGCCAGTGTGGGAACCCCGGTGGTGGATTTGAGGGTGATCAGGGACATGAGAAGGGCGATGAGAAGAAGCGGGAGTTTTTCTCCCAGAAGCCGGAAGATCAGCTTGCGGGATTGGGCGTCTTGTATCGATTGCGCAAGCGAGGTTGAGATGCGCTTGAGCGGCCACACATCCAGCAGGAGCAGTAGAGCAGGCAGGGTGACGAGCATGGCTTTGGAGAGCATGGAAAGCGTGTAGAAGAGCAGGACAAGCGCGTAGCGGTAGAAGCCGGGCTTGCGGGCGTAGTCGGCGTATGTTCCGAGGGTGAGGAGCCCGAAAAACATATAGAGGACATCTTTGCGCTCCGTGGCCCAGGCCACAGATTCCACGTGGATGGGGTGGAGCGCGAAAAGCATGGCAACGATGCCGGCGGCCCAGAAGCGGCCTGTGTATTTGTGAAGCACCCAGACGATCAGGAGGCAATTGAGGGTGTGAACGACGACGTTGAACCAGATTTGAGGCGGGGCTTTCATTCCAAAGAGCCAGACCAGCGGGAGATAGCTGATCATGGTGACAGGGAGATATTGCCCGCCTGTCGTGTGGGTGAAGTGGTGGTGGAGGCTGTCCCAGGTGAGGCCTTGGGTGGTCCACTGATTTTGAAAGAGATAGAAGTTGTCGTCGAGATAGACAAAGTCGTGGTGGGAGACGCCGCCACAGGCGTAGGCCAGGATGACTGCGACGCTAATCGCCAGCAGAAACCAGGCGCGTGATGGGTTCATTGGATTGCTTGTTGAGCGAGATAGAAGGCGACGGCTTTGAGGGAATGTCCAGTTTAATGGCCGGGGAAGGGCGATCAAGGGTTTGAATGTGTTGAATGCTGGACAAAATGAGGAGGTCGTCCCGAGTCGAAAATCAGAGCAGACTAAAAAGAGGCCCGGAGTATTCAACTCCGGGCCTCTTTGTTTTTCTCCACATGGGATATCGGACGCGGGACCCGAGACGATTTAAACGCCGAGCACCTTGAGGCAGGCGCGCATGAAGTCCGGGAGATCGTCGGGTTTGCGGCTGGAGACGTGGTGGCCGTCGACGATGACGCTGGCGTCGGAGTATTTGCCGCCGGCGTTAATGAGGTCGTCTTTGATGCCTGGGGAACCGGTGACTTTGATGCCTTTGTAGACGCCTGCGGAGATGGGGATCCATCCGCCGTGACAGATGGCGGCGATGAGTTTTTTCTGTTTGTGGAAGTCCTGGATGAGTTTGAGGACTTTGGGGTCGCGGCGGAGCTTATCGGGCATCCATCCGCCGGGGACGATGATGCCGTGGAAGTCGTCGGCTTCCATTTCGGCGATATCGATGTCGGATTTGCAGGGGTAGCCGTTTTTGCCGTGGTAGGTCTTGTTTGCTTCGGGCCCGGCGACGGTGACGCTGATGCCGGCTTCGATGAGCCGGTATTTGGGGTACATCAGTTCAAGGTCTTCATAGTCATCCCCGATGAGGATGAGCACGCGCTTGGTTTGAGGGGAGGTTGTTTTGGTTTTGGCGGCCATGGCGTGATCCTTTTAAGAGGAGTGGTTTTTCTGATTCTAGCGGGTTGAGGAGGAGATAAGGGATTGATGGGCAAGCATTGTGGTGATGACTGGCGGACGAGTAGAAATGAAGAGGAAGGGTTAAACCGCTAAGCCACGAAGACGCGAAGTTAAGAGGCGGGAAAAAGCTGCAAATGAAAAACCCTCGGGTTGCCGGTGTGTGCCGACAAGCTCGAGGGTGTGCCCCACATCATGCGGGTGGATTTATTTTTATGTCCGGGGGCCTCGGCCGGCCGAGGTGCTCGGCCGAGGCCTGATCCGGACTGTGGAGAGTTTTACTTGGCGTCGTCGGCGATGGAGAAGATGACCTTCGCCTGGGGCCGGATGATGCCGTCGGGGGAGGGGGTGTAGTCGATCAGGTCAGCGAAGGGGACCGACTTGGCCGAGCCATCGAGGAACGACGTGTTGTTGACGCCGCGGTGGCGCAGGTAGTTGTCGTTGACTTCGTTGGACGGGATCGGAACCGAGCTGCTGAGGCTGGCCGGCTTGGTGGGGCTTTGGCCATTGATGGGGACGGTGGCGCCGTTGATGATGTGGCTGAGGCTGGCACCGGTGTCATCGGTGAAGCCGCCGCCGCTCCAGACAAGGCGCGAAGGCCAGTTGGGGTAGAGGAAGCGGTACCGGACCCACCAGCTGGGACCACTGCCGAGGGTGTCGGTGGTGGTGTTCTGGTAGCCGCGGCTGTTGATCCAGGGGCTTTCGATGTAAACGAAAGTCTGGGAGGGGAACTTGTAGTCGTCCACGCGCTGGGACATGACGCTGCGGTTGCTGATGGGTGAGGAAATGGGTTCGATGGTGAGGTTGGCGTTGATTGCGTAGCTGATGCGGACGCCCTTGGTGTCCGTATCATCGGTGCCGTATTGGCGACCGATACCCAGGTACTGCTGCGTGGTGGCCGAGGGCGTGGGTACGCCGTTGGCTGCCACGGTGAAGGTGCCAGCGCCGCCGATGGGGTAGAGGCGGGCGTTGTCTTCATCGTTGGGGCAGGCGAAGGTTTTGATATCGCGCTGAGTATGGAGGGCGAGGATACGGGAAGAGGTGAATGCGCCCCAGACGCCGCCGCCGCCGACGGTGCCGGCCTGACGCGGGGGGTAGAGGTTCTTAAAGTCGACCGTGTAGAGGCTGGACATCTGGGCCAGGCCTCGGACGTTGGTCAAGCATTGGACCTTGCGTGCTTCGGCACGGGCGCCGCCCAGAGCCGGCAGGAGAATGCCGATGAGGAGGGCGATGATCGAGATGACCACCAAGAGTTCGATGAGGGTAAAACCAGTGTGACGGGGCTTCATGGCGAGTGGTTCCTTTCAGGGAGCCGGGGTGAGCAAAGGGAAAAAAAGAGCGAGAGATACCTGTCGGCGCTAAGGCCGATGAACGTGGAAGAGAGTCATGGAAGAGTCGCTGGTGAGAGAGAATCAGCCGACTGGGTGAGAGCGTTGACAGAAGATTTTTTGTTGCAGAGTGTTCATTTGTTTTCGTGAGAAAAGCAGTCACTGGGTGAATGACGATTGAGCGGGTCGTATATTAAACGAATGTTCAGACGCTACAAGAGGTTTGATGGGTGATTTAGGACTGGTTTACCATGCAATGACGGGTGGAGACGGTGTTTTTAAGGTGGCACAAGGCGGAAACGTAGATAGGTGCGATCAGTGTTGACGACGTCTATGGGATTGCATTGCCTGAAATTGTTAGATTGAAGTATGATCAGTCTTAACCTAGGTTATTTTAAACTGTAATGATGCGTTTTGATTGAGGAGCAACTCGATGGATTCAAAGAAAAAAGCAGCGTTACGTGGTTTTGACGGTCATGGGTTCACCCTGGTTGAACTGCTGGTTGCCATTGCGATTGTCGCGGCGCTGATGGCGGTTTTGCTGCCGAGCCTTGCCAAATCGCGCCAGGCGGCGCTGCGGGTGCAGTGCGGCTCTGGCCTTCGCCAGGTGGGATTGGGCACGCTGATGTACGCCAATGACTTCGCCGGGGCCTTTCCCAGGTCAGGCGGGGGGTATGCCGTGTGGGCGTATATGAACACGATCACGGATGGCAGATATCTCTGTCAGCAGTACCTCAACGGCGACGCCCGGCTGTTTCATTGCCCGGTGAACAAGCCCAAGTACTACGACCCCACGTGGACGCAGGCGACCAAGACCAATACTTTTGCGTTTGATCAGATCGGCTACTTTTATCTTTGCGGCGAAGGGCAGCCGATCAATGATCCGCAGCGCAGCAACGGGCCGTATTACGGGTGGGACCCTGAAATCGTTGCCTATGCCGACCGCGCGGGCAACCCGATCAACACCGGATCGGCCCGAATGGATTCAACCCGGATCATGCCGACGTTCTCGCTCAAAGAAGCCGAGCGTTATCAGAACGCCCATCAGCGTCCGATGTTCATGGACATCATGTACAGCAGCACCATGGGGGGGAATAATTCCCTTCGGCGGTACCCCGGCCCCGCGCATGGGGATATCCAGGGTGATTATGTCCGGGACTTTGATGCCAACATTGTGTTTGTTGATGGCCACATGCAAAATATTTACAACCCGCGCAAGACCCGGCCTTATCGCGGTTCGGGTCAATATCTCTACTACTAAACAGAGCTGACTTTATGCCGCCAACAATGGTTCCCACTGAGCCTGCGAAGCTTCCTGACGTGCTGATTGAATGGTCCAAGGCCAAGGTTTCACGGGTGTGGAATGAGGAATCGCACGCGATTCACGCATACTTCAACACCTGCCCGGAAAGCCCCGACGGCAACAGCATCCTGGTCTATGTTTCCCAGACCAGGGAAGGGCATGAGGGGAAATTGGTGGTGATTGACCGGGAGACGGGCAAGTCCCGGGTGCTGGTGGATGGCATTACCTGCGAGGACTCTCACCGGCAGGCATGTCAGCAATGGGCGGCCGGCGGGAAAAAAGTGGCGTACCACAACCTGGTGGGCGGGGCGTGGGGCGTGTATGTGGTGGATGCGCAAGGGGGCACGCCCAGGCTGATGGCCCCGGGCCGACAGATCGGGTTTGGGTTTGGAACGCAGAATGTGGTCAGCCTGCACGGCACGCACTGGTCGCCGGGCGAGCACAGGAACCTCGAACTGCTGGATGTGAATACGGGGGAGATCAAAACCGTGCTGACGAGCGAACAGGTGCGCGCGCACTTTGGCGCCTGGGCGCAGGAGACCTTTGGTGAGACGCCGGTGTCGGTGTTTTTTCCGGTGTTGAGCCCTGATGCGGGGCGGGTGTTCTTCAAACTGGCGCAGCCCAAGGATGCGACGTTTCAATCCAAGACCGCCAGCAAGCGGGATGGGCTGATCGTGTTCGACATCAAGCATGGGAAACTGCTTTCCCGGCGCGACAAGTGGGGGCACCCGACGTGGCATAAGGACTGCCGGACGATCATGACGCCGATGAATGTGGTGTTTGATTCGGATACCGGGCAGGAGCATGTGCTGACGGACTTCCCCGAATGGCCGGGGAGCCACCCCAACTACCATCCTGATGGGCGGTTGTTCACCACGGATTCGTATTTGCGAGGCGAGGATATTCCGCCTGGCTGGTGGAGTGTGGTGATGTGCGATCCGGAGACGGGGACGTTTGTGAGGCTGCATGAATTAAGGCAATTGCCGGATGGATCGACAAGCTGGCGGCCGGCGCATCCTCATCCGGTGTTCAGCCATGATGGGAAGCGTCTTTATTTCAATGTGGCCAAGGATGGCTGGACGCGGCTGCACGTGGCTGAGGTTTGAAGGCTGGATTTAAGTTAAAATGATCTGCGGGCAAGACGCTTTTGAGCGTCTTGCTTTTTTACCGGGCGAGGTGGGGATGTATGGATTGGGATTAAAACCCGATTCTGCCCTTTGCACTCTTGAGTGAACCTCGTTACAATGTTAGGCCTTGCCCATTTTTGGTAACTAGAGGTTTGGACATGTACGCAATTATCGAAGACAGCGGGACGCAGATTCGTGTCGCCGAAGGTGACGTGATCAAGATTGCCTTGCGGCAACTTCCTGACAACTCCGGGAAGATCACGATTGATCGTGTTCTCCTGGTTGGCGGGATTGAAGGGGCGCCTGCGAAGGTTGGCGCGCCTTTGGTTGCCGGCGCGAAGGTGGAACTGGAAGTTCTGGCACGTGAAAAGGATGACCGTGTGGTTATCCGTAAGTTCCGTCGCCGGAAGAACTACCGCCGTCACCGCGGTCACCGGCAGGATTACTTGAAGGTCAAGGTTACGTCTCTGACGGCCTGATCTTTC
Organism: uncultured Phycisphaeraceae bacterium; assembly: GCA_964542875.1. GTDB lineage: Bacteria > Planctomycetota > Phycisphaerae > Phycisphaerales > Phycisphaeraceae > CAZGOM01. The sequence continues at coordinate 12,937 of CAZIWA010000005.1, read as the reverse complement.
GAGTGATTGTGCTTGGTTTGTCGATTGGGGTTTGCTCAAGAGGCACCCGACAGACAACACTAAGTAAAATAGCAGATGATGCACCGGCTCGGGTTACCCCGGGCCGGTGTTGATTTTTTATGTGCGTGTTTTTTGGAACCAGTCGGCAGGGCGCAGGTCCAACCCTTTGGAACCACAGCAGCGCCTGAGGATTCACAAAAGTTTGTGGAAGCTCAGGCCGGATTGTCACGGCGCAAAAGGGTGTTATCATGCCGGGTATGATTCTCACAACACTCATGACAGCGTATGAATTTCTGGCAGTGGTCCCGAAGATCGACCCTGCGCCAGCCCGGGCGTACGCCTGGTCAACGGTTTTTCAGATCCTTTTCCTGCTGGCCTGTGTTGGCGTCAGCGTGAAATGGACGAAAAAGACGCATCTGGATTAACGTTCTGGGAATCAGTTAAGCCTTAACCTTTCATTAAGGAGTCGTGCCGTGAACCGCAAGACCCTCGGAGCGCTGATTGCGCTGAATGCCGTGTTGCTGGCCGGATTGGCCGCTGTCTGCCTGACGCCCAAACCGGCGCAGGCGCAGGGATTCGCCGGATCAAGCTATTTGATGATCGCCGGTGACGTGACGGGTCGCGAGCAGCAGGCTGCGATTTACGTGATCGACGTGAACACAGGGCAGATTCTGTCGCTGATGTTCAATGGTTCGACCAACCAGTGGGAAGCCATCGCCTATAAGGACGTCAAGGGCGACCTTGGTACCAAGTAAATCCCTGTCTGCAGTGACTGAAGCATCAAGCAAGAAGATTTTCTGGAGTTTGCCATGAAACCGACTCAAACCGCATGCTACGCCTTGATCGGGTCTGCCTTTGTTCTGGGTGCGCTGCTGCTGGTGAACCTGCAAGACCGGTTCAGCTCCAGCGCTGAAGCCAGCCTGGTGATCACGCGTGACCGTTTCACGTTGATGACCGCCAAGACACGCGCGAACGAAGAAGCTTTGTTCGTGATCGAGAACTCCAGCCAGAAGCTGCTGGTGTACAAGACGGACCTTCCCCGCAAAGCCCTGGTGCTGGCCGCTGCGCCGTATCCGGTGGGTGAAGAATTCGCCAAGCTGTCGGGCACTGCCCGGCCTCAAACCGGCGCTGGCCGGACTTCCCGGTAAACCTTGCAGGCTTGACCCGATGGGTGAGGCCGCAGGCAAATCGTTAAATAGTGAACCAATCCAACGCCCCGGACTGTTAACCCAGCCCGGGGCGTTGTACAATCTGGCGGCTGAAACGACTTGCTGGAAAGCGATTTATGACCCAGATGGACTATGACGCACAGACCGGACGCATTGCTGAACTCGCTGGCCAAGTGCTGGCGGGAAAACTTCTGACCCGGGAAGAAGCGCGTGAGCTGACCCACGTGGACGGCGATGCGCTATATGACCTGTTTTTCTGGGCGAATAAAATCCGAATCAAGTTCGTGGGCAGGAATGTGAAGTTCTGCTCGATCGTGGCGGCCAAGGTGGGCAACTGCAGCGAAGACTGCGGGTACTGCTCCCAATCCAAGCACCACAAGACGCACGTTTCCCCCGGCAAGCTCTCCGTGGATGAAATGACCCAGGCAATGGAGCAGGCGCTGGACTCCGGCGCGAACTCGTTTGGGATCGTCAATTCCGGGCGCGGGCCGACCGACGCGGAACTGGACTGGCTGGAGCCGTTCTATAAGAACGCGGTGGAAAACGGCAAAATCCGGCCTTGCGCCACCCTTGGCGAACTCAAGCCCGAACACGCCGACCGTCTGGTGGGCATGGGCGTGCTGCGCATCAACCACAACCTGGAAACCAGCCGGCGTAACTTCCCCAAAGTGGTGACCACGCACACGTACGAAGACCGGCTTAAGACGATCAAGACGGCCAAGGCCGCAGGGCTTTCGGTCTGCTCAGGCGGGATTTTCGGGATGGGTGAGGAATGGGACGACCGGATCGACATGGCCATGGACCTGCGCGAGCTGGGCGTGGAAGTGGTTCCGATCAACTTCCTGAACCAGATTTCCGGGACGGCGTTGTACGGCAAGCAGTCCGACCTGACGCCGCTGGAGGCGCTTAAGATCGTGGCGATTTACCGCTTCATGCTGCCGGAGAAGGAATTGAAGATCGCCGGTGGGCGTGAGAAGATCCTTCGGGACATGCAGTCCTGGATGTTCTTCGCGGGCGGCTCATCGTTCCTGATCGGCAACTACCTGACGACGTTTGGCCGGACGCCCCAGCAGGACCACCAGATGCTGGCGGACCTGGGCATGCCGTTTACGACCTTTGACGAAGTGGAGCATGAGGCGCCTGCGCCGGCTCCCGCGGCATTGGGCAAACGGCAATTTGCCCTGCCCGTGGTCAATGGGTGAGCATGCAGTAAAAGCATTCAGGGTATTTGTTTGCGCATGCCCCGGGTCATCGCGTGGATGCGCCGCCGGGTGGCTTTGAGCAAGCTTATGTCATTCCCTTTAGGCGGGGGAAGCTATGCCAAGGTCCGGTAACTGCTCAGGGTGAGATAATTTGTTGGGGAAACTTTGTTGTCAACACGTGTGAAGACGTGTTGTTTTTATGCAACTATTGTGTCAGTTATCAGCGTTTGAATATCCTTACGCCTGCATGATTTGTGGGATGACTCAGAGATGATTTTTCCGATCGGCACAGATGAGCCAATCAGGCGTCAAGCCTGGTGCACCTATGCGATTATCGCAGTGACTGTGCTGTGCTTTTTTCTGGCCAATGAGCGGGTGGTCATTCCGATCGACCCTTCGGGGGTGCCGGACCAGACAACGCATCTGGTCGTTTTCAACCAATGGCGGATTCCGACGTGGATGCCGCTTAAGAATCCAGGGTTTGAGTGGTACCAGTTGTTTACGTACCAGGTGGCGCATGCCGACATCGTGCACCTGGCGATGAACATGCTGTTTTTGTTCGCCATCGGCCGCGCGCTGGAAAACAAACTGGGTCATGTGAAATTCACCGCGATTTATGCGATCGGCGGGGTGGTGGCCGGGTTTGGCCACATTTTGACCACCCATGCGCCGGTGATTGGCTCCTCAGGCGCGGTGTGCGCGGTGGCCGGGGCGTTTCTGGCACTGCTGCCCAATGCGACGGTTCGGGTGGCGTACTTTTTCTTTGTCACCATGGGTGTGCTGGACGTGACGGGCCTGACGTTTGTGCTCTCTTACTTCTGCCTGGACCTGATCATGACGGTGATGAGCATCCGGTCCGCCCAGGGAAGCTTCGGCGTGGCGTATACGGCGCACGTTTCGGGCTATTTATTCGGCACCGGGGTGGGATTGCTGCTGCTGAAATTCAAAGTGGTGCCCACCGGGCATAACGACCTGCTGTACATCATCAACCAGTACCGGAGGCGTCAGGAGTTTCGAAAGCAGATCCAAGGCGGCAGCAAGCCGTGGATGAGCAATCCCGGGCCCGCTGGGCAGGTGATGACCGGCGAACCGATAACCCCGGAAAAAGAGCAGGTAATGCAGCTCCGGGGGCAAATCACCAGGAAAGCCCAAGCGGGCGAATTGGACGAAGCCTGCGAGCTTCACGGACAGCTAATGGCTTTGGATGCAGCGCAGACGTTGCCCCGGCAGGTGCAGCATGACCTGGCCAATCACCATTACGCGATGGGGAAGCACGCCCAGGCGGCGGCGGCGTATGAGCGGTTTTTAGAGACCTATCCGGCGGACCTGGACCGGAACCAGGTGCAACTGATGCTGACGGTGCTGTATGCCCGGTATCTGGGGGAGGGGGCCAAGGCGCGGGCGATACTGGATGAATTGACGCCTCGGTTGACCAATGAGGAGCACCGGGAACTGGCGCGCGGGCTGCGTGATGAGCTTGCGTGAATATCCGGTGGGTTCTTTCACCTAACAGATTCAAAACGGTCGATAAATAAACCATCGGGTTGTGAGGTTTTGTCGTGGCTAAAAAGAAGAAAAGTGAAGCAGGTTCATCGGCGAAACGGCCACGGGGCGGTACGTTTTTCCGTGTGCTGCTGTGCGTGATCGTGGTGCTGTTTGTCGGTCTGCTGGTGTGGCAACTGGTGTTTAACCAGGACGGTAAGGGCTTTAAGTTCACCTGGCCGGCGACACCCACTGAACCGGCCAAGCCGGAGACGCCTGAAAAGAGCAAGCCGGTGGCACCTAAGCCTGCGCCGCCGGCGCAGGGAATGGGGCCGGGAGCGACACGGCCGGCCAAGGATGGACAGTTCATCCATTACGCCGGCGCGCCCAAGAGCAAAGCGGATATGCCGCTTGAGGTTTTGACCAACAAGGCGTACATGGTGGGGTATTCGGAAAAGCGGCGTGATCCGGCCTGGGTTTCTTACCGGGTGTTTCGGGTGGCGCCGGCGAAAGCGCCTCACCGTTCGGACAGGTTCAAGGTGGATTCCCGGACGCAGTCCGCCGTGAGCAGCGCGGACTTCACCAAAACGGGGTACGACCGGGGGCATATGGCCCCCAGCCGGGTGATCGGGCTTTTGTACGGCGCGGAAGCGCAGGAAGAAACCTTTCTGATGAGCAACATCGTGCCGCAGAAGCCCGACCTGAACCGGGGCACCTGGCGCGTGCTGGAAGAAATGGAATGTGACAAACTGGCAGTAAACTTCGAAGAAATCTGGGTGACCACTGGCCCGACATTCGAAGACAAAGTCAAGACGCTGCTGGGCGGCGTGGCGATCCCCACGAGCTTCTACAAGATCTTCATCGACGAAGAAAATGGCACGCCCAGGGCGATCAGCTTTTTGATTCCGCAGGAAGTCAAAGGCGGCGAGAACATGCAGATGTTCCTGACCTCGGTGCGGCAGATCGAAGGGCTGACGGGGCTGGACTTTAATCCGCAGATGAACAAGGCATTGCAGGAGAAGGTGGAGACCGCGGTGCCGACCGGGCTGTGGTGAGGGGTTATTTAGAAATTAAAATTTACGATTTGTAATTTAGAGGCCTGAAAATCAGGCACTGTCGCTTCAATGCAGGGAAGATTTTCCAGCACCCATCAAGGGTGATGAAAACAAGAAGCAATCAAATGATTGTTGTCCGGGGGCTGCGTTGAAGACTTGCTGTTTGAAGATTCGCTGACCCCGGCTACGGGCGGTCGCCTCGCTGGGGCGCAGACAAATGTGCAATGCGAAGACGTCAAAATCGATACGGCTTTGTAACGTTGCTGCAGACTCGAAATCAGGGGTTTTGAGAGTTAACGAGTTCCCGCAGACTTTCGCCTTCAAGGCTCAGTGTGCCGCTCGGAACTTGTAAATCTGATGGGCTGAAATGTTCAGGGGATTGTCAGGTAATTTGATGGCCTTCATT
>CAZIWA010000005.1:0-7523 GCA_964542875.1 uncultured Phycisphaeraceae bacterium | reverse complement strand
AATCTGATGGGCTGAAATGTTCAGGGGATTGTCAGGTAATTTGATGGCCTTCATTACCCCACGAGGCTGACATGACCGACAATAAATTCCTGACCCGTTTGCGCGCCGGCGAAACCCTCCTTGGTGTGTGCAATGCACTGCCCGCTCCGGGGATCATCGAAGTGATGCACAAGGGCTGGGACTTCATTTGGATCGATGGTCAGCACGGCAGCTTCGGCTATGACGCTTTTTACAAAGCGGTGGTGATGTGCCAACTGCACGGGATCGAAACTTTGCTGCGCGTGCCGGGGCATGAACCGGGCATCCTGGGGCCGATGGCGGACATTTCACCTTCGGCGTTGATGATTCCGATTGTGAATACGGTGGAGCAGGCCAAGGCGGTGGTGAGTGCATTGACGTTCCCCCCCAAGGGCACGCGTTCCTACGGCGGGCGGCGGCCGATCGATCTCTACGGCCGCGAATACTACACCCAGCGCGAGCTGATGGTGGTGACCCAGGTGGAGACGCTGGAAGCCGTGAAGAACGCTCCGGAAATGGCCAAGATCGATGGGCTCCACGCACTGTTTTTTGGCCCCGATGACATGAAGCTGCAGATGGGTCTGCCGATCAACATGGCAATCACCGAAAGCCCGCAACTGCAGGATGCGATGAAAAAGACCGCCGATGCTGCCCGGAGCGCGGGGAAATTCGCCGGGATCGTGGCTCCCACTGGCGAGGCAGCCGCCCTGGCCCGCGACATGGGGTATCAGATCATCGTGGGTGGCGCGGATGTGGGATTCATCCGCACGCTGGCTCCGCAAAAACTGACGGAACTCAAGACGGCATTGGCCGCGCCCCGGAAAGATGCGGGCGGAGCCAAAGGCGCAGGCGGGGTTTATTGATTCTTGCCACTCAAGCGTTGAATCGGTCTTTCAGCAGTCGGCGAAGCTTTTGATGGTCAGCGCCCGCCTCACGGCAGACGGCACTAACCTTTGAATAGCTGTGTTCTTTGCATAGCTGAGTCAGCAGAGGCATCAGGGCCTGGGTGTGGGCGTCGTTGACCTGGATATTGACGGTCATGCCTGCGATACATTTGTCGGCGAGCACCTGGGCTGCGCTTTGAAGAAGCGTCATCGACTCCAGCACGTGGATGGCGACGAGGCTTTCCCAGATGTTGAGGTCCAGCTCACCATGATTCACGGCTTGCCGCGCGCCGGCGTCCAGCGCGGTGACGCGCAGGCACAGGTGCATGGCGTGCTCGGGGATCACGGGGTTGACCTTGCCGGGCATGATCGAAGAGCCGGGCTGGAGAGCCGGGAGCCTGATTTCACCAAAGCCGGCTTCAGGGCCTGAGGAGAGGAGCCGAAGGTCCTGAGCGAGCTTGGCGATGGAGCGGGCGGCGAGGTCCAGCGAGGCGCTGACGGCGACCAGATCGTCGAGGTTTTGCGCACCGTCGAATAGGTTTTCGCAAGGCTGCAGCGTGGGCAGGCCGGTGAGCGCGCGCAACGCGGGAAAGACCCGAGAGGCGTAGGCCTCAGGGCAATCGCAGGCGCGGCCGACGATGGTGCCGGTGAGGTTGAGGTGATGAAGTTCCGTAACGGTGGCGGCAATGCGCCGGCGTTGACGCGCGATCATGCTGACGTAGCCGGAGAGGGTGTCGGCGAAGGTGACGGAGACGGCATCCTGGAGACAGGTTCGTGCGAGCCGGGCCTGACCGCCGAACTGGGAGATTTTTGTCTGGATGGTGGAGGCAAGATGGCTTAAAGCAGCATCCAGAGAGATGGATTGCTCGATGACGGCCAGATGGCAGGCGCTGGGGTAGACGTCATTGGTGGATTGATGAAGGTTGACGTGGTCGTTGGGGTGGACTTTTTTGTATTGGCCCAGGGAGCCGGAGAGGAGGGTTTCGGCGATGTTGGCGAGGACTTCGTTGGCGTTCATGTTGGCGGAGGTGCCGCCGCCGCCGTGAAGGGCGTGGATGGGGAAATGGGTGGGGTAGTCTGCGGGACTCATGGAATTGCCGGCGGCAATGATGGCATCGGCGACCTGTGGCGTGATGAAACTCGCGTCGCGGTTGGCGTGGGCGGCGGCCTGCTTGATTTTGATGAGCGCGCGGACAAGGGCAGGCCAATCTCCCAGGCGCGATTGGCCGTTTAAGGGGAAATTGTCGATGGCACGCTGGGTCTGAGCACCGTAAAGGGCGTCGGCGGGGACGTGGATGGGGCCCAGGAGATCGGTTTCAATGCGGGTGGTCATTTGTGGATGCTCGGGTGCCGATCAAGATTGGCGGGCGGCATGCTGACGTGCAATGCCGGGGTAGTGGTAAAAGGCATTGTCATGAAGAATTTTGCGGAGGATCGGAGCCGGCAGCGCCAGACCGCGAACATTTTTATTGGCGATGGTGAGCGGCTCATCGGTGCTGAAGAATTTCAGATGCCGATTGACGTTGCTTTCATATGCGCTGAGTTGTTCGGCGCGCTCTTCGGGCGTCATGGTGGAATGGGGCCGACGCATGACGACATCGGTGCCGAACATCACACGGTCCTGATAGCGGGTGAGGAACGCGATGAGCGCGGAGCGGTCAAAGTAAGCCAGATCGCCGATGCGGGCGGAGGTGTCGACGTTGTAATTGGGAAAGGCGTCAAAGCGTTTGGCCATTTCTTCAAGGCTGAATTCCTGGCTGCCCAGGTGCGCACCGGTGGAGCGAAGCTTGGGGTGGCGCTTGAGCACATTGTCACGCGCGGCGATGTTGGCGGCGTGGTCGGGAATGTCTGTACGGCCATACATGTGCCATTGCGGATAGGTTTTGTAATAGCTTTGATGGGGGCTGGGTTCTTCGATGGGACGCCAGCAGGCCATGGGCTCTGCGATGTGCATGAGCAGGGGTGTGCCGACGGCTTCCAGGTGGGCAAACAGGGGGTCGAAAATGGGGTCATCGACCATAAGGTAGCGGCCGGTTTTATCTTTGAAGTCCATGCCGACGTTCTTCCAGACTTTGCAGGCGATGGCGCCTGAAGCGGTGTCGGCGTCGACGGACTGGATGATGCGCCTGGCGTAGGCTGCGGGGTCTTCATCGGGCGTGGGGAGGTCGAAAGTGGTGCACCAGACGTATCGCCTGGGGTGGGCCTTGGAGAGGGCGTGGTAGATCTCTCCTTCACGTGCGCGCCAGTTGATGCCGCCTCCGGCGTTGACGCAGATGTTGAGAAGCTGGAGGTCGTACTTTTCAAGGAGTGCGATGGAGTCGGGATGGTCGCCGACGAAGTGAAGATGGGAGTCGATGATGCGCATGGTGGGTGTTGGGATGTTAGGTGTCAGATTTTTTTAGAGGGTGGAGAGGGTTACATTTCGTATTTGGTGTCGGTGGTTTTGGTTTTGTCTTTGGGGGTTTCAGTGGGTTGTTTGTCGGAGGTGGGCTTAGCGGAGTAGATGATGACGGGCATCATGATGCCGCCGGTGCCGATTTCGTCGAGTTGGCCGGAGGAGACGCGGACGGTGAGGGTGTTTTGTTGGCCGGGCTTGAGATGCTTGGCGATGTCTGTGAATTCCTGGGATTTGACGAAGCCTTTTTTCTCGCCGAGGGACTGGCCGTTGAGGTAGACATCGACGTTGGAGTCGAAGCCGCCGAACCAGAGGCGCAAGTCGGCGTCCTTGGGAGTTTGGGGCATGGTGAAGGTGGTCTGGTACCAGGCGTCTCCGGCGTACCAGATGAGGCCTTCGTCAACCCAACTGGTGGACATGGTGCCCATATCGCGCCATTTGGAGGTGTTGAAGTCGGGGCTGAACCAGGCTTCCTGGATGCCGATGGCCTTGGGGTCGGTGTTGAACTTCCAGGTGTCGGGGAGTTTGACGAGGATGGTGCCGCCGTCTCTGAGGAGTTTTTCGCCGGCGGCGATGGGGTTGCCGACGAAGGTTTTGAAGTAACCGTAGGAGTAGCGTTCGTGCGCCCAGTTGGGGGTGTGATTGCCGCCGTCCATGCTTTTGATCAGAACCTGCAAGCGGGCCTGGGTGTCTGCGGCTTTGAGGAAGTCGCAAGCGGCTAAGGCATTCCAGGTCTGGATGTAAAGTTCGGCGCAGACGAGCCCGGCTTCCGCCATGGCGACGGCTTCTTTTTCGCGGTCGTTTGCGGTGAGGGACTTGGCCTTTTCGATGTCCTGACGTGAGGCCTGGAGCATGGCGGGCGTCCAGATCTTGTGCATGCCGTAGCTGCTGCCGGTGTGCGTATTGGTGGTGGCGATGGCAGTGTCGATGCGCGTCCAGTAGCTGGTCATGGGGGCGGCAGCGGCGCCGTAAAAGCCTTTGTAGAACCGGTCCATTTCCTTGTCGATGTCCAGGTGGCTGTCCCAGGAGATGCGTGCGGAGAGGTAGAGCGAGGGGGCATGAGCGGACCATGCGTCGATGGATTCAAAGATCCAGGCGAGCTGAGTGATGTTGAGCTTGGTGGTCTGGGCGGTGAGGCGTTTGTAATAGTCGACCTTGCTCAGGGGAAAAAGCGTATCGGCAAGGTTGTAGTTGTAGGGATAGAAGCCGAGTTTTCCGGGGCTGATTTTGGCCCAGCCGTCGATTTCCTCCTGCCAGAGTTTGTTCATTTCGCAGTTGGGGTTGCCCGGGCCGTGGAGCCGGCAGCGCCGGATGGGGGCGATCATGGGGAAGACGTTGGGGTTAAGGAGGGTGATTTTCTTTGGGATGCGGGAGTAATCGCTGTAGACGAGGATGCCCAGGTCTTTGTTGGGGTAGGTTTTGGAGGTGATGTCGGCAATGGCGGAGGCGAAGAGGAAGGTGCGGTCGCTGGCGTTGGTTTTGCCTGTGGAGGGTTCGAGGTAGCCGGGGGTGTCGATGGCGGTGCAGGCTTCGCATTCGCAGAGCCCGCCGCCGTCGTTGGGGCCAGCGTTGAAGACCATGGCGGAGTCTTTTTTGGCCATGTCGGCGAGGATGGTTTTAGCGCCGATCTCAAGGACCTGGGGATTTGAGGTGCAGAGCTGCCGTGTGGTGCGCTTGCCTTTGAAGAGACTGCCGTATTCGGGATGTTCCTTGAGTGTTTCTTTGGAGATCAGATGTGCGTAGGCGTGAGACCAGGAACCGGATTCGTAGTTGTCGCCGTTGGTGTGTTTGAGCCACAGGGCGGTGGCGGGGTCGGACTTGCCTTTTCCGCCGTACCAGAAGCGCCGGTTGATGGAATCTGAGATGCCGGTGGAATCCAGGGTGTCGGGAATGTCGATGGATTTAATGGAGGGGATGACTTCGCCGACGGGCCCCGGGACATACCAGCCGACGCCGAGCGTTTCCAGAAAGCGGGAGATGCCGGTGTAAAGGCCGGGGTCTGATTCGGCGACGATGGCTACTTTGTTGCCGATGGCTTTGAAGCGGTAGCCATCGCCTGCACGGGACTTTTGAGTCATGCCGACGCCCATGGACTGGGCGAGTGAGCCGATGACGAAGCCCGGGGCTTTGGCGTCGATTTTGTCAGTTGTGGCTTGGAGGATTTGCGGTTTACCGCCGGTCATGATGCCCAGGACACGGGCGAGTTCGTCAGCGGCGGCCTGGACGGCAGGGGCGGGTTCCGGTGCGATGTAGATGACCGGGGCGGGTTTGTCCGGGGCCTGGAGGGTGAAGGCGTGGGCGGAGGTGGCAAAGGTGAGGAAGAGCACCATGAGCAGGCACAACACAGATGCTGGCCGTGCTGTGGTACCCGGAGCCGGAGGGGGGAGGGATCTGTCATGGGCGCAAAGGGAACCTGTGGGCGACATGGGAACCTCGCAGTATGAAGGGCAAGATTAATCGGGTTGGACATGGTCCGGCGGCGGGCCGGAGGAATCGCGAGCGATGAGGGTGCCGCGGATGATGCGTTTCATTCGACGCGCGGTGACAGGGCTGGAGGATTGGCTTTTGGCCCAGGCGGCGACTTCCTGCGCGATTTCAAGGCATGGGTGGCGTACCACGGTGACAGGAATGGGGGAAAGGCGGGCGAGGTCCGGATGGTCATCAAAACCGACAATGCTGATGTCTTCGGGAACGCGCAGGCCAAAACCCATGCAGCCGGAAACCAGCAATGCCGCAGCATGGTCGTCGCCGGCGATGATGGCGGTGGGCCTGGGCTTGATGGAGAGAATCCTGCTGACTAACGCGTGGGTGGCGTGGCCGGGGTTGAGGTCGTTATCGATGACGGTGGTGATGAGGGAAGGGTCATTCCAACGAGCAATGGCGGCCTTGAAGCCGGTGACCTTGGGGCGGTAGCAGGTGGAGAGGCAGATGTTGCGGTGGCCCAGTTCGTAGAGATGGTCGACAAGGTCACGGGTGGCGAGTTCGACATCGGTGGCAACGAAGGCTTCGCGCTGGGCCTGCGTTTCCACGATGAGGACGGGGATGCCGGCCCGCCTGACGTCCTGCATGTACGGGGCCTGGTTGAAGTCGCCCCGGTGGGGGGGGAAGAGAATAAGTCCTGCCGCACCGGCGTGGGTGATCTGTTCGAGGATCGCGGGAATGTTTTCATCCTTGCCCGCGACGTTGTAGGTCATGGTGAAGCCGGCTTTGGAGAGTTCCTGCTGGATGAGGTCGATGCCGTAGGAAAAGATGGGCACCGGGCTCATGCCGACTTTAACGAAGGCAAAAGTCTGCTTGCGGGTCTGGGCGGGGGAGGGGTCTTTGCTTTTGTCCTGCACATAGGTGCCGGAGCCGACGATGCTTTTGATGACGCCTCGGGAGTCCAGCACTTTGAGGGCATTTTTGGCGGTGACGTCGGAGACGCCAAACTCGGAGCAGATTTCGCGGATGGTGTAGATCTTCTGGCCAGGGGCGAAGCGGCCTTTTTCGATCTGCTGCTCGATTTTGCGGGCGACCTGTTCGTAGAGAGGGACGAACTTGGTGGGGGCGGGCTTGCCGGGAGGAGGAGGGGTGCTTTGTGTCATTTTTAACCCAGCTTGAAGCGTGTGTATTTTTATCATCCTTAATGGGGTTGAAAGAGTCAATTCATTCTTTTGTTACAGGGATGGAACGTGTGGAAAGATGGGGTTTAAATGTGATTGATTAAAAGATTGAAACGGGAGCATAGAAGTGATTAGACGCCTCGATCGAATGATTTATTGCCACTTGAAAAGTGAACAATCCCGGCCATTGCGGTGCTGGCAGGTCATGGTGATGCGCGGCTGGAAATGTTTGAGAGGAGAAAAGACTCTTAGTCGGGTTTGATTTCGACCATGGAGATGGCTTTGTCGCTGTTCATATAAACCTTGTAGGCGTCGATATAAACGGTGTCTTCGTTATCCGCGGTCTGGGGATGCTGCGGCTTGGAGAGGATGAAGAAGTCACCCTTGTCGTCCCTGGCGGGGCGCTTGTGGCTGCATTGGGAGCCATCCATGCATTCCTTGATGCTCATGCCGGGGGTGAATGTCCCAATAAGGATTGGCAGAGTTATCTTGCGAAGCGCGATCTTCCAAATCGTTTGCAAGCCAAACGAATCAAGAAGTATCTGAAGAAATATGCTGCCGTGGATGTGATTCCGGATCAGTCGCCTGAGTATGAACGTTTGTTGAAAATAAAAGACGAAATTA
>CAZIWA010000004.1:4472-86768 GCA_964542875.1 uncultured Phycisphaeraceae bacterium | reverse complement strand
CCGTAGCCTGCTTAAACTCCTGAGAGAAAATCCCCTCTCAGCTTCCTAAGACCCTAAATTAATATTTCCGCAGAAATCCGGCTTTTCGACCTCCAGCCTGCCTATAGTCACGCTGATCGACACGGATTGCACTTCCTCCGCTTACGACCTTGCAGTGCATCCATCCACCCTTTGATACATGTGGCCTTACCGCCGCACAACATCAGAATCTCGATGCTTTGGCGAGTTGTTTTTCCTTAACCGCCAATCCCCCCAAATACTTACCCCAGACTTTAAACGACGGCTCTGCGTCAGCGCGTTGTCATGGCCCTCAGGCATCATGACCGCGTCTGAAGGAATCAGGAATCTCATGCCTTTGAATTGGTGCGAAATGCCAGCCACAGCGCTGCTTCGCACCGGAATTTGCCTCATGCCTGCTGCCCAAATTAAGCAGCGGCCCACTCATTTGATTGTCCATTGCAAAAAGATCCATTTATGACTAATGCTCGCTCGTCTTCACTGTTTCTCGCACTTACATGCACGCTCCTGGTCGCTGGCTGCGAATCCCAAAAGCCTCAGCAGCAATACGTAGCCCCCACAACGGCAAAGCCCGTAGCTGGAGGCAATGCCTCCCAAGCCACCCGGACCAACAATCGATTCGCTTGGGACCTATGGTCCAAAACCGGGTCGATCAGCGGTGAAGACAACTTCTTTATCTCCCCCGTGGCGCTCTCCCAGGCGCTTTCCATGACCGCTATCGGAACCGAAGGCGACACCACCAAGCAAATCCGGGAAGCAATGGGAATGGGATCTACGAACACGTGGCTCTCTGATCAGCGCACACTCGTAGAATCCCTCAATAAGTCGCAAACAGCCGGCACCGCCTTTTATTCGGCTAATGCGATCTGGGTCCATAAAGATGAAGTCATTAAAAATGATTATCTCCAGACAATGGAAACTTACTTCCACTCCCAGATTCAGTATCTTGACTTCAGCGATACCACCAGCGCGTCCGACACCATAAACGCATGGAATGACTCGAAAACCAACTCTGTCCTTCACTCCCGGGTGGCGAATACGGACTTGAAAGCCGACACCAGGATCCTGGCCACCAGCACTGCTTTCTTCCGTGGGGACTGGGCCACGGAGTTCGACAAACGTTCCACCGACAAACAATCTTTCCGACTCGCCAACGGACAAACCATCTCCGTCAATACGATGCACGCGCAGTTCCGCGCACCCTATGCAGAAGACGACACATTCCAGTTTGTTGAACTCCCCTTCAAAGGCAAGCGGTTCGTCTTCCGTGCCATGCTTCCCAAAGAAGGCCAGTCTCTCCCGCCAAATGAAGAACGCATCTCGGCTCTGGCCGGAAAGATGAAGCCAACGCTCGTGACTGTGAACATGCCGCAATTCGTCGCCCACTGGTCTGGCGACCTCATCAGGCCCCTCAAGGCACTGGGCATCAAACACGCCTTTGAAGGAGGCGACTTCTCCCCCACCTTCTACGACACCGACAAATCCAAATCCAACCTGGGAGGGATGTACCACGCCACTTATGCCTCCTTTGGTGAAACCGGCGTCGAGTCCGCTAAAGCAAACAACCCGGCTGCGCCAACCGGCGCCGTCAATGCAGGTGTGCTGTTTAACGTCAATCGGCCATTCGCCTATCAGGTCTTCGATCTCGAAACCAATACCATTCTCTTTATGGGTCGGCTCAATGACCCGACCAAATAACCGCTGACCCATTCCTCAATAGACAGACCCGCTCCTTCATCCGGCGTGGGTCTGTCTCATTGGAATGATCATCACCAACGACTAGTTGTCAGCCTTGCTTCCAACGCGCTGATCCTCAGTGCGATCAATCCCCACCCGGCCACCAGCCACAACATCAGCATTCCATAAGTTCCCCGTGTCATCCATGGGGCCAGCATGGAGTCCGCCACCTTCAAGGTGGTATTGCGCAGCGGCTGGCGCGGCTGATTGAACCCCACCAGCGGGATGTGCTGCCCCGTCTGCCCATGAAGTGCTTCTCCCCTGACCTCCTGAAAAAGCTCAACCACGGTTTCCTCTTCTCGCGCGTCCGCATTCAGCGACGCATCTTCAAACATGGCCCGTACCAGGCTCGCCGCGTTGATATTGGGCTTGTCAGGGGCGGTTTCAGAGGCGATGCCCGATACCAGACGCACTTCTTGAAGGTCCATGACATAGAGCCGTGAGACTTTGGCTTCCTGTGCGAAGTCGTGCTTGGCAAAGCGCACCATGACCCGCGTCAGGTCCGTCTCGCCCTGACGAACCACATCATGTCTCTCGGCCAGCCGAAGCAGTTGCACCGGCGCCTGGCATGTCACGATCGCGCTCGCCTTGGGCTGCCCATCCACCAGGATGGGAATGATGTATGCCTGCGTGACATACCCCACGCGACCCACGGGGTTCAACAAAGCCAGCGCAACAAAAAAACAAAAGCACCCCGCGAGCCACAGCATCATCGGGTGAAACACACTCGGCCGGCCCTTACGCTTCTCCCAACCCAGGCGCCCCCGACGGTCCAGGGCAGCCAGCACGCGCCCGCACTCGGGACACGCTTTTTGATCCTCCGGCAATCCCCGCATCGAATATCCGCATCCTCGGCATTCGGGCTCAATCCCCTTTGCCCCAAATATCAACCTCAGCACACACACCAACTGCAACAGCGCCCCCAGTGCCACCAGCACGAGTACAACTTCCAGTAACAGATTTGAGAGGAAGATCACACGTCCGCCTTTTTGGTCCTGAAACTCACGAGCGTTTTGACCTGCCGGGCCATGTTACCCCGGGTCATACCGTGATTTTCCGGCTTAATTCACATGGTTTTTGGAAAACCATCGTTGCCGCAAGACATCATTCATGCTGCTCAGGGGTCAATCCTCTGCCGCAGCCCAATCTCGCTGGTATCATGTTACCCCGCCTCAACTAATAGCCATTTTCAAGGATCACCATGGACCTCTTCAACTACAAGAACGGCGAACTCTACTGCGACGAAGTCAAGATTTCCGATATCGCCGCCAAGGCCGGTACGCCCGTCTATGTCTACTCTGAAAAAACCCTCGTCGGCCATTTCAATAAGATCGCCAAGGCCTACAAAGAGCTCGACCCGATCATCTGCTACTCCATCAAGAGCTGCCAGAACCTGCACCTTCTCAAGGCCCTCGCCGCTGCCGGCGCCGGCATGGACGTCGTCTCCGGCGGCGAACTCTATCGCGCCCAGAAAGCCGGCGTGGACACCAAGAAAATCGTCTACGCAGGCGTCGGCAAGACCGACAAGGAAATCACCGAAGCCATCAAGGCCGGCATCGGCTGGTTCAACATCGAATCCGAAGCGGAATTCGAAAACATCTCCAAGATCGCCAAGTCCCTTAACGCCAAGGCCAACGCCGCCCTGCGCGTGAACCCTGACGTGGCCGACCCCAAGACCCACGCCAAGACCACCACCGGCAAGAAGGAAACCAAGTTCGGCGTCGACATCGAACGCGCCCGCAAGTTCTTCGACACCTACGGCAAGGACCCGCACCTCTCCCTCAACGCCATCCACCTTCACATCGGCTCGCCGATCTACTCCGCCGAGCCGTACGTGCTGGCCATCAAGAAGGCGCTTGAACTGGTCGCCGAACTCAAGACCAAGGGCTACACCGTCACCGCGCTGGATATCGGCGGCGGTTACGCGGCCGACTACATCACCGGTAAGTCCCCCAATGCCGAAGCCTACGCCAGCGAAATCGTCCCCCTCCTGCGCGACTTCAAAAAGCAAGGCGGCACCATCATCCTCGAACCGGGCCGCACCATCGCCGGCAACGCCGGCGCCCTCATCGCCCAGGTTCAATACATCAAGATGGGCGGCTCCAAGAAATTCGTCATCCTTGATACCGGGATGCACCACCTCATCCGGCCCACGCTGTATGACTCCTTCCACTTCATCTGGCCGGTGAAGATCAAACCCGAGCACACCCCTGAAAAGCGCGAAGAAGAAATGCAGAACAAGCTCCAGGGCCTGGAGAAGGTCGACATCGTCGGCCCCATCTGCGAATCCGGCGACTTCCTGGCCAAGGACCGATACATGCCCGCCGTTGAGCGTGGCGACCTGGTCTGCATCTTCACCGCCGGCGCGTACGGCATGGTGATGGCCAGCAACTACAACACCATGCCCCGTCCGCCCGAAGTGCTCATCTCGGGTGACAAAGTCACCCTCATCCGCCGCCGTGAAAATTACGAAGACCTCATCGCCGCGGAAGCGCAGTCTCAGACCCTCTAATTCGCATAATCCATCTGCTTGAGTAAGGCCCCGTCATATCGGGGCCTTATTCTTTGGATCAGTATTGCTGTAAAATCCGATACGAACTCAGGACTTTATATGGATATGGGCGAATCTGAAAAGCCGACTGAAGGCGAACTCATCCTTTACCAAACGCCTCAAGGCACGATAAGGATTGAGGTTCTCTATGAGTCTGAAACTTTTTGGCTTGATCAGAAGAAAATCGCAGCGCTGTTTGGGGTTGAACTTCCGACGATAAGTTACCACTTGAAAGAGATTTACAGCTCGGGCGAGCTTCATTCTGAAGCAACTCTTCGAAGAATTCGAAGAGTTCAACGTGAGGGAAATCGTGATGTAACTCGTGAAATCGAGTTCTACAATCTCGACGCCATTATCTCCATCGGTTATCGCGTAAACAGCGTGCAAGCAACTCAATTCCGAATCTGGGCCACGCAGACCTTACGGGAATTCATCGTTAAAGGCTTCGTCTTGGACGACGAACGTTTAAAGCTCAACAAGCGATTTGGTAAAGACTATTTCGATGAATTGCTCGAACGGATTCGGGAGATCCGTGCGAGCGAGCGTCGTTTTTATCTCAAGATCACCGACATCTATGAACAATGCAGCATCGATTACGACAAAAACCTTGAGATCACCAAAACATTTTTCCGAACGGTCCAAAACAAACTCCATTGGGCCGTGACCGGCAAAACGGCTGCGGAAATTATTGCCGCGCGTGCCGATGCGCAAAAGCCTTCCATGGGGTTAGTCACTTGGAAAAATGCACCTCAAGAGAAGATCCTCAAGTCAGATACGGTTGTCGCCAAAAACTACTTGATCGAACAGGAAATCAAGGAGCTTGAGAGAATCGTCGGGATGTACCTGGATTACGCGGAAAATCAGGCGGCCAGGCAAATTCCAATGAAGATGACGGATTGGGTAACACGGCTTGACGCGTTTCTTCAATTCAATGAATACGAGGTTCTCAAAAACGCCGGATCAGTCTCCGCTGAAGTTGCCAAACGGCTTGCTGAAAAGCAGTATGAAACTTTTCGCGTCAAACAAGACCATGCTTTTGAAAGTGACTTTGACAAAGAGGTCAAGCGCATTGAAGGCAAATCAAAAACCCCTCGCCAAACAAAAGGCGAGGGGGTCAATAAACGCATATAAGCTTCGATACGGATCGCTCTCGCTCAATCAAACTTCGGCGTCGGTACAAAGGCCCCGCCGCGGCAGTGCTTCAGGTAGTTGAGTCCATGCACCTGGCCGGTCATTTCCCGCTCGCCGTTGTACACCGGGTCGTGCCAGCCTTCGATATCGATCGCCCCCTTGAATTTGCCCATCCGAAGGATGGAGATGACATCCGTCCAATTGGTATCGCCAAAGCCCGGCGTGCGATGGTACACGTACGGCGTTCCGCCTCGGATGCCTTTGGTCTTCACCACGTCCCAGAAGATCGTCGCATCTTTCCCGTGCACGTGGAATACCTTAGGCAGCCACTGGCGCAGTTGCGGCAACGGATCGATCAGCGAGTTCATCTGGTGGCATGGCTCCCACTCCAGCCCGAGGTTGTCGTAAGGGAGCGCATTGAAAATCATCTCCCAGGCCTTGGGGGAGTGGGCAATGTTCCAGTCGCCGTATTCCCAGGTGCCGCCCATGTCGCAGTTTTCAAAAGCGATCTTCACGCCCAGATCCTTGGCGCGCTTGACCATCGGTTCCCACACCTGCTTGAAGCGGTCCATCGATTCCGGGATCGGCTTGTTCACCACCCGGCCGGCGAAACCCGTGACCATGTCAGTCCCAAAATCCTTGGCCGCCTCAATCGCCCGGGCGAAATCCCCGGCCGTCTTGTCATCCGTCAGCGGATTGCCAAACACGCCAATGGAGCTGATCACCGGCCTGGTTTCCAGCTTTGAATTCGCCAGCAGTTCCACTACCTTCTTCCCGTGGGCCTTGAGGTCCGTCAGGTCATCAGGAATGTGCTTCCAGAAGGTGAGCGAGTAGCTCTCAAACCCGTGGTGCCAGATGCGCGGCAGATACGTCAGTGCGTGCTGAGCCGGCGCAAGCGTGCCGATGAGAATGTCGTTATGCATGGGGTATCCGTGTATGAATGGTTTTACAGCGCAACAAACTTACCAAAACCCCACGGTTCCAGGCAGCCTGCGGGGTTACGCGATGGGGACATCACATATCCGACTCTCTGCACCGCAGACAGTTCTGGTCATTGCCCTGCGGCAGGATTTACAGCAAGCCAAGCGTTTCTTTGAGCTCAAACACCAGGTTCATGTTCTGGATCGCCTGGCCGGATGCGCCCTTGTACATATTGTCGATCGCGCTGAAGAGCACAACCTTAGGCGCCTGGCCGGTTGCATCGTTGCCCGGCACCAGACGGGCGGCGATATCGCAGTAGTTGGTGTCACGCACGAACTTGATGTTCGGCAGATCCTTCCTCACCCGCACAAACGGCTGATCGGCGTATGCACTGGTGTACGCCTCGTAAAGATCCTCTTCCGTAATGTCCGGCTCCACCGGGTCCAGGAAGATGGTTTCTAAAATGCCCCGGTCCACCGGCAGCAGATGTGGCACAAACAGCGCTCCGGCCCGCACGCCCGTGGCAAGCTGGATGGTCTGCAGCATCTCCGGCTGGTGCCGATGGCCACCAATGGCGCCATAAGCCATGTAAGACTCGTTTTGCTCCGGAAAGTGGAGGTGGGCGGCAGGCGTCTTGCCCGCGCCGGTCACACCCGAAGCACCGATGATCTGAATGTCATCCGGCTTCACCAGGTTGTTCTTGATCAGCGGCGTAATCGCCAGCGCAGCAGCCGTCGGGTAGCACCCGGGGTTGGCCACCAGCATCGCGCCAGGCAGTTGATCGCGAAACAGCTCAGGCAGACCGTACACGGCGTCAGCCAGATTGGCCGGGTCGCCGTGGTCGTGCCCATAGACCGCCTTGTAAAGCTCAGGGTCCTTCAGCCGGTAGTCAGCGGAAAGGTCAATCACCCGCAGGCCGGCATCCAGCAGTTGCGGGATGTAGCTCATCGCCGCCTTGTGAGGCAGGCCCAGGAACACCACATCCGCTTCCTTGGCGATGGCTTCATAGTCGATCGGACGGCACTTGCTCACGCCCTCCGGCAAACGGCCATACAACTGCGGAAACACTTGACCAATGTCCGGCAGCTCATCCCGGTGGCTGGCCAAATAGGTGATCTTTGCCTCGGGATGCCGAAGCAGAAGCTGAATCAGGTAAAGCCCGGTGTAACCCGTGGGCCCGAGGATGGCGGCGCGAATACTCATGTCGTTATTGTCGGACGATTTTGTGAGAATTTCAATTTTGCCCCCTCAAAGTCATCTCGCAACACCGGCACAGATTTTCAACCCTCTCTCAGAATCCTCTTGGATAAAGATGCATTCCTCATCAATGCTCACCGAAACCATGGCTCAAAAATATTTTTATTTCTGCTCGCACCGCTTCACCTTCTAAATCCCTTCGCTGCTCTGCCTCACTGACGGCTTCCATCTCTAAAACTGCCAAACTGGCAGAAATTTCACTTCTTCGTATTTTTGGTACTTTTCGCCAAATGCTTGTTTTTGAAGTTCTTACATGAATTCATGAATATTTTCGAGATTAAAATCAAGTCTGGCATGGTCTGTGCAAGTACTAATTGCGAAACCAACCCGGCCCGTCTGGCCGGTCATCCGGGGACGTACCCGGTGTCTGAAGAACAGTTATTGCAAAGGAGATGCCCATGCTTTCTGCTTTCCACCGTAACGGCCGTTTGAACTTCGATGCCCTGCAGGACACCCTCAATCAAGCCTTCCAGGCCGGCGCTGAGGCGTGCGAAACCCAGCGCACCGCGCAGTACCCCGTGGACATCCGCGAAGACCAGAACAATTTCTATGTCGATGCGGAAGTCCCCGGCTTCACCAAGGATCAGATCCAGGTGACGCTCGACAAGGGCCTGCTTGAGATCGTCGGCACCCGCCCTGCTCCCGCGGCCAAGCCCGCCGCTGAAGCAACCGGCGAACCCAAGGCCGCTACCCCGGAGCAAGCCACCCACCTGCGTGAACGCAGCTATACGCGCATCGCACGCGCCTTCAAACTGCCTCCCAGCGTGGACGACGGCAAGGTTCAGGCCAAGCTCGAAAACGGCGTGCTCTACCTCACGCTCGGCAAGCGTGAAGAGGTCCGCCCGCGCAAAGTCCAGATCGACTGATCCCCTACTGGGACAAACTGAAGCGGCTGATTAGAGCCATCAGACCGTGAAAGAACCGCTCCGGCATCAACGCGCCGGGGCGGTGTTATTTTGGCAAGCCTCATTCTCTATTCATGGCGCAGGCGACATCACAACCGTCTCGTCCAATATCCGGTCATACGCGGTGCCCTGCATGTTTCGCGCTGAACCGTCCCCCAAAAGCACATTGAACGTCCGGTTGGGGTGGGAATAGCGAATGTCACCCGTGCCGCCGCCATAGCCTAAGCTGCCCGCTGATCCATACACATCCGCCACCATGATCAACTTCGCAGGGCTGACACCCTTGATCTCTTTCTTGGGCCACCAGTACTTGTCCTGGTTCACCAGATTGCCGTAACCGAAATAGGAGTTGGGCATGTAGCTTGTGAGTTGCACGCCGTCGTCCACATACGCGGCCGCCCACATGGCACCCATGTCGTAGTCCACAGGCGGCCTGAAGTCCACGCCCGGGCACAGCATCTGGTTCTTGGAGGCGTCTGCCATTCGGTCGGTCCTGAGCGACCCTTCCGGAAAGTACGGCGATATCTGTGCCAGAAACCGGCCCACCTGGTTGGCTTCGTCGATCACAGCGCCGTTTTGCGGGCCCGCTCCCCAGTAGTCGATGTACCACGTGCGGTTGGCCGGATACCAGAACTTTTTATCGTACCGGTACGACTCGATGTAAACCCCCACCGTCCGCTGACGCACCAGGCACGTGCCCGTGCGCGCGGCTTCGCGTGCACTCATCAACGAAGGCAGCATCAGCGAGAAAAGCACGCCGATAATGGCCACCACCACAAGCAATTCGATGATCGTAAAACCACGCGTCCGATGATGTGAATTAATCGCCATGATGCCCTCGGTGGTATGAAATGGAAGACTCTTCATCCTCCAAACTACCTCACGGGCAGTGCTTCGAGATACACAAAAACGATTTTATATTTGACAATTGCGCCAGCCTGCTTCATTTCGCCTTTGGCGCCTTCTTCTTCCGGCTGCAAGCCTTGCAGTTGACCGGGCGGGACCACACCCAGAACCCCAGCCGCTCGTACCAGTGCTTTTGTTCTTCCTTCGTGAACACAAACTGTCTTTGGCACTTCTGGCAGGTACGCTCCTCATCGAAGTACGCGTAGTACGGCTCGCAGGCCTTGAACTTCTGCTTCGCAGGATCGGCCTTCATGGCCCGCTTGGCTTCCAGACACGTGTTGCATGCCCAGTAGAGCCTCAAGCGCTCCTGGTTTCCGTGCACCACCGGCACAGGCGGCGCAATAGCCAGCCCAGCCAGCTTCCTGGACACGCTGCCGGCTTCTGGACCGGTACTGGCCATCAGGGCTTGCTGTTGAGCCAGGGAAACGCTTTGACCACAACAAGGGCATTGGGCATGGTTGAGCATATTGATGAGCCTGGCGTCGGCGTAAGCCGGCGTTCCTGTAAGCGGACAATGAATTTGTAAAGACAAAAAACCCACGGCTTGCGCCGTGGGTTTTTTTATCGGGAACAGCCGGAAGATTTACTTCTTCTTGGCGTTATAGCTGGTCTTGAAGGTGTTGATCGCGGCCTTGACCTTCTCTTCCACGTCGCCCTTGAAGGACTGCTTGGCGGCCAGTTCAGCACGGGCAGCGGCGCCGCCTGTCTTGAAGTATTCCACCATTTCCTTGGCGAACACGGGGACTTCCTTCACCGGCACGTCGTCCAGCAGGCCCTTGGAGCCAGCGAAGATCTGGAGACATTCGTCGATCACGTCCATGGGTTCGTACTGGAGCTGCTTGAGCAGTTCCACCATGCGTGCGCCGCGGTCCAGCGAGCGCTGTGAGGCCTTGTCCAGGTCGGTGCCGAGCTGGGCGAAGGCTTCGAGTTCGCGGTACTGCGCAAGGTCAAGACGCAGCGAGCCGGCGACTTCCTTCATGGCCTTGATCTGGGCGTTGCCACCCACGCGGGACACCGAGATACCGACGTTGATCGCGGGACGCACGCCTGCGAAGAACAGGTCGGGTTCCAGGTAGATCTGGCCGTCGGTGATGGAAATCACGTTGGTGGGGATGTAGGCCGAAACGTCGCCTTCCTGCGTCTCGATGATGGGGAGCGCCGTAAGGGAGCCGCCGCCGTTTTCATCAGAGAGCTTGGTTGCACGTTCCAGGAGGCGTGAGTGGAGATAAAACACGTCGCCGGGATAAGCTTCGCGGCCCGGCGGACGGCGCAGGAGCAGCGAGAGCTGGCGGTAAGCCACGGCCTGCTTGGAAAGATCGTCATAAACCACCAGCACGTGCTTGCCCTTCCACATGAAGTATTCGCCCATCGTGCACCCGGTGTAGGGGGCGATGTACTGCATGGGGGCCGCATCGGCCGCGGAAGCGACGACGACGGTGGTGTATTCAAGCGCGCCGTGCTTGCGCAGCGATTCGACGACGCTGGCCACGGTCGATTCCTTCTGGCCAACCGCGACGTAGATGCAGTACACGGGTTCGCTGGTCTTGTGGGTGTAGCGCTGGTTGATGATCGCGTCGACAGCGACGGCGGTCTTACCGGTCTTGCGGTCACCGATGATCAGTTCGCGCTGGCCACGGCCCACGGGCACCATGGCGTCAACGGCCTTGACGCCAAACTGCAGGGGCTGCTTCACCGGCTGACGGTCAGCGATGCCGGGGGCGATGATGTCCACCTTGCGCTGTTCAGCGGCCTGGATCGGGCCCTTGCCGTCGATGGGCTGGCCAAGCGCGTTCACCACGCGGCCAAGCACGCCTTCGCCGGCGGGCACAGACAGGAGCTTGCCGGTCGCCCGGACAGTCATGCCTTCCTTAACACGCAGGCATTCACCAAAGAGCACCGCGCCGACGATGTCGTTTTCAAGGTTGAACACCTGACCGATGAGGACTTCGGCGGGCTTATCACCCTGAGCAGGAATGGGGAACTCAAGCATTTCGCCGGCCATCGCCTGCGAAAGCCCATAGATACGGGCGATGCCGTCACCGACTTCGATGACCTGGCCGACTTGGGAAACTTCCAGCTGTGCGCCGAAGTTTTTCACTTCCTGTTGAATCACACTTGCGATTTCTGCGGTATCGATCTTCATTTATTTCCCTTTGCGTGGGTGAGTTTTATTCGTGAATTTAAAAGTTAAAAACCTGAGTTACGCCTTGCCGACGGCCTGAGCGGCCTTGACCCTGCCTGCGGCGAGCAGCTCGGCCCGGATCAGGCGCAACTGCGCCTGCACAGAGCCATCGATGACGTTGTCGCCCACCCGGATCTTGATCCCGCCGATGAGCTCCGGGTCCACTTCCTGTTCCAGACGGACTTTTTTGTTGAGCTTGACGCCCAGCGCTTCGGAAATGCGCTTGACTTCGGCCGCATCGAGCTTCGAGGGCACATAGGCGGTCACGGCCTGGACGCCCAGGTGTTTTTCATACACCTGACCAAAGGCCGCCACGATCCCCGACCATGCGTGCAGCCGGTCGCGGGAGTTAAGCACGAGCAGGAACTTGTAGACCAGCGGGCTGATCCGGCCTTCGAAAAGCTTCTTCACCAGGCTCGCGCGCTGATCGCGGCTGAGCATCCGGCTGCCAAGAAGCTTGTCCAGGTCCGGGTTGGCCTTGGAAAGCGCCTGGAGAGCGTTCACCTCTTCATAAACCGCTTCGAGGCTGCCGGCCTCGACCGCCAGGTTCAGCAGGGCCTGGGCATAGACCAGGTCCAAGGAGGTGATGATCGCGTTGTTTGTTGCCGTTTCGGACACTTTGACTCTCCGAGTAGGGAGTGGTTTGCGTCGTAGCCTTAGTTACGCGAAGTCTGCTTCATGGCGCCGATGGATTCTTCAACCAGTTTCTTCTGGTCGTCGGCGGACAGGTTCTTGCGCAGGATCTTGGATGCCACATCGGTGGCGAGGGTGGCCGCCTGTGCGTACACCTCGCTGATGGCCTGTTCCTTGGCGCTCTGGATTTCGGCCGTCGCCCGGTTCTTCATCTGGGTCAGTTCGGCTTCAGTCGAGCTCTTGATCTGGTCGGCCACGAGCTGGGCGTCTTTCTTGGACTGCTCGATGATCTTGCGGGCTTCATCGTTGGCCGCCATGATCTTGGCCTTGTATTCCTCAAGCGTCTTGACAGCGGCCTTGGCCGCATCTTCCGCTTGCTGGAGGTCGCCCTTGATCTTGTTTTCGCGATCCTGCAGGCCGGTCATGATCGGGCCCCAGGCGAACTTCTTAAGGATCACCATGGTGAGCCCAAACACGATCAGGGCCGCAATGGCCTGCCAAACCGACCCGTTGAACGGGCTGGGCTGGTGAGTATGGGCGGCTTCGCCCAGGGCATCGGCGGGAGCCGCGGCAAGGGCCAGCCCGGTGCTGGTCAGGAGCGTGATGGCAGACAGGAGGTAACGGGTCATCAGTCTTCTCCGAATGGTTTTCGTCGTGTCTTAAGCGCCGGGCTGCCTGTTACGGCAGACCGGCGGGGTAATCAATCCATAACCCGGCGGATGAGGCCAGGGCTGGTTCCCTGAATTACTTCAGAACCACCAGCAGGGTGATGACCAGCGCGAAGAAGGTCGCACCTTCGATAAGCGCGGCCGAGAGCAGCATTGCAGTGCTGATCTTGCCGGCGGCTTCCGGCTGACGGGCGATGGCTTCAACGGCGCCTGCGCCGATGCTGCCGATGCCTTTGGCCGCGCCAATGATGGCCAGACCGGCGCCGATGCTGGCGCCAGCGTAGCCCATGTTGCTGATGCCACCACCGTGGCTGGCAGCTGCGGCCACTTCTTGAGCCGACGCGCCTTGGGTGACGGCCAACAGAGTAATAGCCGCCAGAGCCATCAGATAAAGATTCTTCGACATCACGTACCTCTTTCAAAATTTGACGCCACGAAGGCCTCGTCGGTTAGAACCCCTGCCACATCCAAGTGACGTCCAGACACCTTCGCATGTCCGGCTCCCAGGGGTTTATGAATCTCTAGTGCCCATGCCCGGGGGGATGGGGGTCAGTCCCGTGGTTGGGTTCATGTCCGTGATCGCCTTCATGGTGCTCATGCACCACCACCTGGCCGATGAACACGCAAACCAGGAAGGTAAAGACGAAGGCCTGGATGAACGCCACGAGAATTTCAAGAAGGTTGACTGCGGTGGAGCCGAGGATGGGGAAGATGCCGATCGCGCCGCCGCCGATGCCGAACGCCTGGATCAAAGCCGGCACGAAGCCAAGCAGGGAGGCGATGACCATGTGCCCACCGGTCATGTTGGCAAACAAACGCATGGCCAGGGCGAAGGGCTTGACGAAGATGCCCAGCACTTCAACGGGGATCATGATCGGCCACATGAAGAAGGGCGCGCCGCCGGTGAGATGCTTGATGTAACCGACGGGGTCTTTGCTGAACCCGGCGACGTTGATCACCACAAACGCAATGATGGCCAGGGTAGCCGTCACCCAGATGGACTGAGTGGCTGTGCCGCCGATCCCGCCGCGGTGGATGCCGGTGAAATGGAACACGAGTTCCGTGAAGTCCTTAAGAGGAATCAGGCCCAGCACGTTGGCCACGAGAATGAACCAGAAGAAGGACCACAGAATCGGCGCAAACTTGGGGGTTTCTTCTTTGAGAATCGGCTTGAAGATATCGTCGTAGAGGTAGAGACAGACGGTTTCGACGAAGTTTGCCAGCGCGCCCTGGGGCGTGTAGTCAGACACGGTGCGTTGGCCGGGGGTGCCACGGGTGGCGATGCGCTTGGCCGCGGTGGTGATGATCAAAACAGTGATGATGCCCGAAAGAATCAGCATCACAGTGACGTTGGTGAAGAAGAAGCCTTTGGTGATGCCAAAGGGATCCTGTGCAATGATTTCGTCGTCAACGACGTGTCCCAGCGGGCTGCCGCTGGCCAGGGTCGAAAGGTAATTGATCACGAAACCGCCTCCGTTGAAGCCGAACCGGGAAGGGTCGGGCTGAAACACCTGCGAAATTCACCGGCCGCCATGATCGCTTCAACGATCATGACAGGCACGTAAAGGGCGCCCATGGTAATGGTTACCGGGTAGACGTCCAATGCAGCCACTTTGATCAGCAAAAAAGCCCCGGTCAGCGTAAGCGCCAGCCGAAGGCCCATACCAAGCATAAAAGCCTGCGCCACCGCCAGAGGTTGAAGCCCGATGGCAAACCACACGGGTAGCAGGCTCGTCAGCGAACACAGCAACACCACCACGCCGGCGACGGCGATCTGCCCGGGCCGTGCATCAGTCATGGCAAAAGGAAGCGCGACAAGCGTCAAAGTAAGCATGAGCAACCCCGTGATCGCCATGGCGAAGGCGATCCTCGGGAGCCTCATCTTCGGTTTGCCTGCCGTGTCGGACATAAGGGTCTGGAACCTGTCGAACCTTTGAAAACCAGGAGAAACGTTAAGGGCCCATGATCTTTCTGGCGATGCCAAACAGCCTGTAAAGGCCGCCTATCACGCCAATTGCGGCCCCGGCGAGAAGGCACCAGGGAGAGCTTCCCAGCTTGCCGTCAAGCCACCAGCCGCCGAGCGTCATCAACATGATGATGCCGCCCAACTCCAATCCGACAGTGGTGATCGATGCGAAGTCGAAGCTTGCTTTTTGCGCCTGCTGAATCATTTTGCGCGCATCAGAAGGCTCGTCTTCGGATCGGTCCTGACGTTCCGGATTCGGTTGTTTTTCCGGTGCCGCCATTGGCCATGCCCTCAATTGGAGCCAGACAAGGGTATCGGGGGATTTTTTTAGTGTCAAACCTAATACTGCCTTCAAACCCCCCGCTTTGGACTCAAATCAAGGGCTTTTTCATGGGTTCAAACAGGCATAAGAACAGCTAATACCCTTAAAATCCCCGGCCTTGCGTGGGCCGGATATGACCAGAGGTTGTTGAGACAGCCTTGTCCGGGGGTGTGCGACAATATGGACGAGGGGTTTTGGGGTTTCCTACACGGCTTCAACATTGCCCGGATCAACATCGGTCTTTGAAGGCATTCCCGTGGCCAAAGCCCGGCTGGGATGAATAGGATGTTTTATGATGAAGTCCATGGCCCACGCTCGAACCTTCTGGCTGCTGTTTGTCATTGCCGCTTTGGCAGGGGCTGCGGTGGGCTACGGTCAAAGCGAAGCCCCCAAGGACGATTGGCTCACCATTCTTAAGCCCGGCAAAGACGCCGGACCGGCCAAAACCTCTGCGGCCCCCCCTGCCTCAACCGTACAGCAAGGCTCAGTTATAGCGCCCAGGGAAGCCAAGCCCGGGGATGTCAGGGTCGAAGGCGCCGCCGTCGACGTGGAGATGTATCGCCCCACACCGCTGATGCCCGTCAACCCGGACCCGCAATTGGCCCCGCGGCCAGGCGGATGGCTGCGCGTGCCGGACTTTTTAGGCAAAGACGCTCAGATTTACAGCCTCACCAGCCTCCCCTATGAGGATGTCTCAGCGGGTGTCTCAAAAGTCCGGGTCACCAAGGCCGGGCTCATGATCATCGCGTGCCATTTCGGCTACGAAGGCACACTCGCCGGCGGCTGGCGTGAAACCACACTCACCCTCGAACAGCTCACCGGGCTGGGCTTTAAGCCCGTCGGCACCGCAGTCTCCACCAAAGGGCGCGACTATGTGCTCATGGCCCGGGAGATGAAGGCCGATGAACAAATGAACCTCCGGGTCAATAAGTTTGAGCCCCCCTACGTCATCACTATGAAAACCTTCGTGATGCCCGACCCCAAGGCCCCGGTCAACACCGTCACAGTGTCTGGCGGCCCCTTGGTCTGGGGCTCGCCATTGACGGCCTCCAAGGGCACCATGGCTGTCACCAAGGTGTACGGGTTCGCACCCGTCAAAATGAATGCAACGACAAGATTCAGCGAGAGCCAGCCGCTTTGGCCGCAATTGCCCGACAAGTTCAAGGATGCAACCATTTTCTCCGCGGAGCCGCCGCAACGACTGATTTCACACGGCCTGGCAGCGGACTTCAGCGTCGACGCCGAAGGCCAGGTCTACCTCGCCTGCCAGCCAACGCGATCCACCTACAAGCCCTTCGACGGCCGACTCAGCACCGATGAACTCACACAAGGGGGATGGGTGGCCGACGGCGAAATCAAAGACGATAAAGACAACACCTTCCAGCTCTTCTACAAGTACGTAAAGCCAGGCGAAGCCTACCGGATCCGGGTCAACCGGCAAACGCCCGTGTACGTCATCGTCAACAACAAGAAAACTTAACCGCAAAGCCTGACGCATCATGGCCCAACCCCTGACAGCTCAGCAAGCGCTCGCTCGCTCTCGCGCCTGCTGGCTGGCCGTGATGGGGTTTCAGGCAGCCGCTCTGTTCATAGCCCTTACAGGCATCATTCGTCCCACACCTGTCTATTTATCGCATTGGACATGGGCGGCGCTGGGTCTTTTGCCCGCCGGCGCGGCGCTGGCATTCGCAGCGCGCAGCCAAACCTATAAAGCCAACTGGATAAAAAATGCCATTACCCCCGCAGGGTATTTCCGTGCCCACCTTTTGATGGCGGTGATCTTTGGCGTCCTGTCTTTCATAGGCTCTGATCTTCTGGCGCTACACCAGGACCTGCTGCCTGGCCTGACCTATGGCATATCGTTGGTTCTGCTCATGGTGCTGATGTGGCCCGACGGCAAGCCGATGAATGACCATCCAATCCGGTGAAGAGAACAGGCCCGAGCCGCTGGGTATAATTCGCCCTTTCACTTCATAGGCAGGCCGCATGTTCGATACCATCAAAGACGGGTTCTTGTATCTGGTTCACTTCACCGACCACCTCGAAGCGGTGATCGACAAAGTGGGCCCGGTGATGACGTACGGGATCCTCTTTCTGATTGTGTTCTGCGAAACAGGATTGGTGGTGACCCCCTTCCTGCCCGGCGATTCGCTGCTGTTCATCACCGGCGTGCTGGCCGCAGGGGTTAAAGGCCTTAACGTCCACGTCTGCGCCCTGGTGCTGTTTGTCGGTGCGGTGCTTGGCGACACGGTGAACTACCACGTGGGTAAATTCCTTGGCCCCAAGGTGCTCAAACAGGAAGACTCCTGGATCTTCAAAAAGAAGTACCTGGACATGACGCACGGATACTTTGAGCGTTACGGCGCCCGGACGATCATCGTTGCCCGGTTCGTGCCCATCGTCCGGACGTTTGCGCCGTTTGTCGCGGGCGTGGGGTCGATGACCTACCGCAAGTTCATTATCTACAACATCATCGGCGCGTTTATTTGGGTGTACGGCCTGGTTTATGCCGGCTACATCTTCTCGCAGACCCCGCTGGTGCGCGATAACCGGAGCCTGGTGGTGTGGGGCATCGTGGTGGTGTCGGTGCTGCCGATGGTGTGGGAGTTTGCCCGGCTGGCAATCGGCGCGCGCAAGGCTGAGCCGACGCCTGAAGTGCAGGGCGATACCGAGAAGAAGTAATCCGGTTGTTGGAATTGCGGAACACCCCCTGTTTCGGGTACATTAGGACATGCCACCGACCAAGGACATCCTCGCAGCCGCCGGTAAATCCTCTCAAGAGTCCGAGTTCTACAACCGTTTTCCCCCTGGGTATCAAAAAGGCCGCCACAAGTATGTGGTGGTGCTGGGTACTGTCATGTCCGGGCTGGGCAAAGGGATCTTTTCAAGTTCCCTGGCCAAATTGCTCAAGGACAAGGGGCTCAAGGTTGTACCGCTGAAGATGGAGGGATACCTGAACATCGACTCAGGCACCCTCAACCCCTTCAGGCATGGCGAAGTGTTCGTCCTGGATGACGGGATGGAAACCGACATGGACCTGGGCACCTACGAGCGCATGCTCGACCAGGACCTCACCAAGAGTAGCTACACCACCTCCGGGCAGATCTTCAGGCGGATCCTGGACCGCGAACGCAACGGGGAATACCTCGGGCGCGACGTGCAGATGATCCCCCACGTGACCGCTGAGGTGAAGTACATCATCCGCGACCTCGCCGTAAAGCAGGACGCCGACGTGGTGTTCGTGGAAGTCGGCGGGACCGTCGGCGACTACGAAAACAGCTTTTACATTGAAGCACTGCGTGAGTTGGCCTTTGACGAAGGTGAAAACTCCGTCTGCTTCGTCGCTTTGACCTACATCATTGAACCCCGCGCGCTGGGCGAGCAAAAGAGCAAGCCGGCGCAGCTTGGCCTTCGCAAGCTGCTGGAAACGGGCGTTCAGCCTCACTTTATCGGCTGCCGCGCGGAAAACCCGGTGAACGCCAACGTCATGCAGAAGCTGGCGATGTTCACCAATGTGCCCCAGCGGCGCGTGTTCTCCATGCACGACCGGCCCAGCATCTACTCCATTCCCGACGCCATGCGTGAAGCAGGTCTGGACCGGGAAATCCTGAGCATTCTCGACATCCATGACCGGGTGGACTCTGTTCATGAGGACACCGCACGGGAAAAGTGGCGCACGTACATCGAGCGGCTCAACAGCAAGCGCAAATACCGTGCGCGCGTCGGTATTACCGGCAAATACGCCACGTTGCGCGACGCTTACGCGTCGATCGAAAAGGCTCTTGAACACTGTTCAGCGCACCTGAATGTGGATGTGGAGATCGATTGGATCGACACCACCCGCATGGCGCCCGGCCGTGAGTATGAAGATGCGTGTTCAAAGCTCGAAGGCTTGAACGCAGTCATCGTGCCTGGCGGGTTTGGCGTGCGTGGAACCGAAGGCAAGATCGCCTGTGTCCGCTACTGCCGTGAGCACGCACTCCCCTATCTGGGCATCTGCCTGGGCTTCCAGATGGCGGTGATCGAGTACGCACGCAACGTCTGCGGCCTGCCCGGAGCATCAAGCACCGAGTTTGACCCTGAGTGCAAAGACCCGGTGATCGACATCCTGCCGGAACAAAAGAAAATCGAAGGTCTTGGCGGCAACATGCGCCTTGGCGGCAAAGATGTGCTGGTGAGCCCAAGTACTTTGGCAGCCCACCTTTACGGCGCAGGCGAACAACGCCAACCCTTCACCGTGCGTGAACGGTTCCGGCACCGGTACGAGGTTGACCCCAAGTACATCGCAACCCTGGAATCCCATGGCATGGTCTTCTCCGGGCGTCACCCGGAACAGCCGATCATGCAGATCCTGGAACTGCCCACCAACAAGCACCCCTACTTTCTTGGCGCGCAGTTCCACCCGGAACTGACAGGCCGGCCGGTGCGCCCGCAGCCCCTGTTCATGGGCTTGCTGGCCGCAGCCATCCGGCACGCGCACCCGGAAGTCCGGGCTGACCAGATCTCTCCCCGGTGGTGCACTCCCGAGCTGGTGTGACACTTGATCTAAACTACTAACACATGACGCAGGCGGTACTTACAAATCATAATACCCCTGCGCTGCCCGACGCACGAACAACGTTCATCGGGTTAGTAGCGTTGGTTTTCATCACACTGATCGCCTACATGGGCGTGGCGTTTAATGATTACATCACCCTGGATGACCCCGGGTATGTCTATCAGAACCCCATGGTTCAAAAGGGTTTAACCCCGGAAACGGCGGTGTGGGCGTTCACATCGGTGAATGTCAGCAACTGGCATCCGGTGACGATGCTTTCGCATCTCCTTGATGTGACCCTGTTTGGAATCGAAAACCCAGGGGCACAGCATGGCGTCTCACTCCTGATCCACACCCTCAATGCGTGCCTGCTATTCTGGCTTTTATGCAAGACAACGGGAATGCCCGGGCGCGCCTGGGTGGTGGCGGCGTTGTTTGCCGTACATCCGATCCATGTGGAGTCGGTGGCGTGGATTTCCAGCCGAAAAGATGTCTTAAGTCTGTTTTTCGTGCTTATTTCGATGCTGGCGTACGTCCGCTGGCTGGATCGCGGGCGAAAGCCAGTCGATTACCTGCTGATTCTGCTGGCGTACGCAATGGCGCTGATGAGCAAACCGACCGCGGTGACGTTGCCTGCCTTGCTTCTCCTGCTGGATCTATGGCCATTAAATCGATTCACAAGCTTTAAAGATTTGGGAAAACTGACTTTAGAGAAAATCCCGCTAATGTTTTTAGCGGGAATTATGTCACTTGTTACATACCTGACCCAACAGGCGACGCATGCCATGGCGGGCCAGGAAAAGCTACCGATAGACGCACGGCTGGCCAACATTCCGGTGTCGTATGTCCGGTATTTGCGAAAGCTTGTATATCCCGAGGACTTGGCGGTGTTATATCCGCATCCAGCGTCTTGGACGATGCTCGGCGTAGGTGTGAGTGTGTTTGTGCTGCTGAGTTTGACGAAAATTGTGGCGTCAGAAGCTGCTCAAGAGCGTAAAAAATACAGTATCACCGGTTGGTTGTGGTTTTTGGGTGCACTGATTCCGATGATCGGACTGGTTCAAGTCGGCAGCCAGTCGATGGCGGACCGGTACGCTTACATTAGCTTCATTGGGTTGTACATCATGCTGGTGTGGATGATGGCCAATACGCTGGATCAGATTCGGCTGGATATCCGACTGCGAGTTGTGCTGTGCATAGGGATCCTCGCATGCCTGGTGATGGTCACCCGTACGCAGGTGGGGTATTGGGCCGGGCCCGAATCACTCTACACCCGGGGGATAGCGGTGACCAAAGACAACTTTTTCCTGCTTAACAACTTGGGAGAGGTGCAGCTTTCCCTGGGACGGCCTCGGGAGGCCAAAGCGAATTTGGAAGAAGCCGTCCGGCTTCACCCGGGGCTGGTGCAAGCGCATGAGAATCTGGGGTTGGCACTGATGGCGCTGGATGAGCCGGTAGCCGCCGCCAAGGAATATCAGCAGGCCTTGGACCTTGGCAGCATACGCCAGAGCGCAAGACTGAATCTTGGATGGGCTTTGCTTGAGTCTGGACGCCCTCAGGACGCGTTGGAAGCGTTTAAGGCACTGGGGACGGCACCAGATGCGCTGACAGGCGTAGCGGCCAGCCTGGCAAGACTGGGCAAGGGTGCAGAGGCCCGGGTGGTGTTTGAGCAGGTGCGCGCGCAGGCGCCGGGGTACACCGGCGTGGTTTACCACCAGGCCCGGATGCTGCTGGATGAAGGGGACGCGGCAGGCGCAGCAGCGATGCTGCTGCCGATCATCCAAAGCGAGCCGGGCAATGCGCCCGCGATGCTGCTGATGGCCAAGGCGCTGGCAAAAAAGGGAGACACCGCAAGTGCCCAGCGTGTGCTTGAAGAAGCGCGGCTTCGCTTTCCCGACAACGTGAGAGTGGAGAAAGCAATCACAGAGAACAAAAAGCAGTGAGTAGAGCGGAAGATTAGAGCTGACATCCGGGACAGGAGGCTCGCGTGGTTTTAGTGGTGATGGGCGTCAGCGGAAGCGGCAAAACGAGCGTGGGCCAAAGTGTGGCCCAGCAACTGGGGTTTGTGTTCCTGGAAGCAGACGACTTTCACCCCAAAGCGAACATCGAAAAGATGGCCCGGGGCGAACCGCTTAACGATGAAGACCGCTGGCCGTGGCTGGATTCGCTCAACGCCGCGGGGCGCGAGCATGACAACGCGGTGGTGACATGTTCAGCGCTGAAAAAAATTTACCGGCAGCGCCTGGCCAAGGGCTTGGCCAATGTGCGCTTTGTGTATCTCAAGGCGCCGGCAGCGGTGATCGATGCCCGCATGAAGCAACGGGCCGGCCACTTCATGAAAGCCGGAATGCTGGAAAGCCAGTTACGCACGCTGGAAGAGCCGGGGCCTGATGAAGCCCTCATCGTGGAAACCCAGGGCAAGGACATTCAACAGGTGAGCCAGGAAGTGGCTGCGTATTTCAGGAATTGGTGAGCGTGGATTCCAGCAGGCCCAGGCGGTCGAGTTCGCCGAGGTAGAAGTGAAGATCGTTTCCACCCCACATGAATTTATCGGGGCGCGCCATGAGGAACTTGAAGAATGGGATGTTGTCTTTGAGGTATTGGGTGTTGTCGGTGAGCTTGTAGAGCGCCCATGCGGGGAACATGTCGTTGGCGGCCCAGCCGGCTTTGAAGACACCGGGCTTAAAGAGATAAACCTTCTGCAGGGCTTTGACGAGGAAGTCTTTGACGTCCTGCTTGCCGGTGAGCTCGTAATAGAAAAAGAGCGCGCGCCAGGCGATGAATTCGCCGTAGCCGCCGACGTAGGTGCCAACGTGGTGCGGGAGTTCGTAGAGAATGACGGAGTCGGCGTTGATCTTGTTTTTGATCCACTGAAAAACGGCTTCGATGGCATCAAGCCATTTTTGATCGCCGGTGAGCTCGTACATCCGGCAGTACAAAAGCGCGGGCCAGCCGGCTTCGCGGGAGTCGGCGTAGAAGATGGTGGGCTCTTGTTTTTGCCAGCGGAGCATGTTTTCGGCAACGCTGATGGCGGCGTTCTTGAAGTCTTCTTCGCCGGTGATGGACCAGGCGGCCAGAAGGCCATCGCCCCACATATGGGAAGGATAGGTGGAGCCGTCGGTGTGCTCCGGGCAATGAGCGGGCATGGTGCCCTGGCGAAGCGGGTCGGGATCAAAGGCGATGAAGTCGATGTGGGCGTTGTGGCGGGCAAGCGCAAGGCCCGCCTGGAGGCGAGAGGGAGCGCGCAACCGATAGTACTCGCGCAGGTGGTTAAGGATGGCGTCATCCTCATTGTTGTGCGCCCAGGAGCGGTCAGGGTTGATGTAGTCGCCGACGTCCATCATGCCTTTGTTGCCGGGGAGATAGTTGGTTTCACCAACCTGGCCCGCGGTGCCGAGCTTGATTTCAATCGGGAGGTATTTGGCCTCGTTGGAGGTAAGCCATCGGTGAATCTGAAGGACCTGCGTGGAGCGGACGTAAGCGGGATCAAGCGTGAGGTGGACCTGCGGGGTGTCGAGTACTTCGTGGGAGAAGTAGATGTCTTCGAGGGTTTGATTGTCGACGGCTTCCGGTGAGAGAGCGATGTAGATGTCGTGCTCTTTGCTCATGCCGCGGCGCCAGAGCAGGTCGCCTGCGAAGTGGGGCCAAATGTCGAATTTGATGACGCCGCGTTCGGAGGAGATGGACTTGGGATAGTTAAAGCCCATCTCATAAAAGAAGGCCAGGGCAGAGCCTTGCGGGGAGTGGAGGATGAGATGCGGATAGGTGCGCCGGAGGCCGCCCTGCATGTCGGTGCGGGCGTTGCCGGGGCGGAGGAAATAGGGGTAGTCGACGGTGTTTTCCTTAAGGGAACCAAGATCGCGGACGGTGGTGATGCCTTCGGCCCAGGAGCCGTAGCGGGTCTTGGCGGCTTCGTTCATGAAACCCGCGGTGACGAGCTCGACGTTTTCCTTGACTTCCACGAGGCGGGAGAACCAGTGCTTGCCGGTGTTGGACTGGCGGATGGTGTGGGTGGTGTTTTTGCCGAGGTTGGTGGGGAGAGTCAACGAGAGTGCGGAGATCTTTACGCCGGTTTCGGGAAGCTCTTCGTTGGTGAATTTATAAGAAAGTTTCACGCCCGGGGCATCGGAGAAGAAGGTGTAGCGCAGACGGAAGGAGAACATGGTCTGACCGTCACCTGCGGTGTGCCGGCCGGTGGTTTCAACGATGGTTTTGATGGGGCCGGATTCGGTGATGCGTGTCTGAATGGATTGCGCGTTGGAGCCGTAAAACCGCTTGCCTGCGGGGAGCTCAAGGGTGATATCAGACCCGGCGAGGGCCATTTCCTTGCCTTTAACGACATAGCTGTCGAAAAGGGAAAAATTGGTCTTGGAAAGTTTCGCCGTCAGGTGCGGTGTGGTGACGGTGATGTGGGCGTCTGATTCCTGCGTGGTGATGGATGGAGCTTGAGGCTGAGCGCCAACGGCGAGCTGAAGCGGCGTATCGACGTTCTTAGGGACAGGGGCCTGGAAGCTTAAAAGCAGCCACTTGGTGGAGCCATCGGGCCAGGTTTCCAGCGTGCGGGACTGGACGGGAAGGGTCTTGTGGTCCGGCGAGGTGAGAATAACGCCGGCATTTGGGGCAAGCGCGGATTTTGCGACGGGAATACCGTAAGTGAAGGCGCGGGAGGCAACATTACGGTTGAGCTTGCTGACGAGGGTAATGATGGGAAGCGTCATTGTGTTTACTCAAGTATTTAGGGCGTTTCGGGATGATACTAAATGTTGAGCGAAGCGGGAGCCGAAGACGGATTTTTTTGTGCGCGGGGGCGGTACAGCGGATGATTAGATTCAGCGAAAGATTGCGAAAAACACGCCCCACCAAGACGGGGGCATGGCACAGGAATCACGAGAAATAAGGAGAAATTACTTGAGTTTCGCGCGCTCGGCGATGTCGTCAGCGATACGCCGAGCCAGAAGAGGGTCGGTGCCGTCGGCGAGCCAGTAGGCCCGGGTGATGCCCTTTTCCCTCCACTCAGCGGGAACGGAAGAATAAATGGAGATGATGCCAAAGCCCGTGGTCGAGCGGTTGAGATAGCGCAGGGGCTGCTGAAGCTTGATCATGTAGACCTGAACGGTGAGCTGATATTTGCTGGTGGCGGTGATGGGAAACTGGATGGGCTTAAGCTCGACACGCGCAATGCGGCGCTGGCTGTTAAAGGTGCCCTCGGCGATCTGGAGATTGGAAGTGTTGGTGGGCTTCCAGGGCTCAAATACGGTGGGAGCCACCAGCGGGCGTGTGGTGACGGTGCCGAAGCGATAGTCCTGGCGATCGATGGAAAAGCCGTAGTCACGCAGGACTTCCACGGAGGCGTCGAACGTCGCCTCGAACTGGAGCAGCCCGGAAAGCGTGGGGCCATAGATGGGCTTGTCTTCCGGTTTTGCGGGCGTGGGGCGGGCCTGAGGCTGCGTGGTTGCAGGCTTGGCTTTGGCGACGGCGGGCTTGGCCGGCTGCGGTTCGGGCTGGCTGGAGGCGCATGCGGAAAGAAAGAGTGAGACAGCCAGAAGGCAAAGCAACGCCACACACCCGGACAAAGCACGGGTGAAGGCGTGGTGCTGGTTCGTGGCTTGCTGCGGGCTCACTGGGTGGTGTTCTTTCGAGCAAGGATCATGGAGAAAAACGGCCGGCCTTCGCGGCGGTACTTGCGTTCGAAGTTCGAGCCGACGAGCTCACCTTCGCCCGCAGCGGCGGGGCTTTCATAGGGGAGCTTATCAAAGAGATGGGTGACCTGGGCCAAGTGGTCATTCATCCATTGGAAATAGTCTGCGTGATCGGTGGCGATGCGAACGCGGCCTTCGGGGAGAAGCACCCGGTGAAGCTCGGCGAGAAACGGCGCCTGAATCAGCCTGCGCTTGTTGTGCCGGGCCTTGGGCCAGGGGTCGGGGAAATAGACGTGGACCTGGGTAAAGATCGCGTCGGGGCACCAGGAACGGATGAACGCAGAAGCGTCGGCACGGAGCATGCGGACGTTGTTCAAATTGTGCCTGCGGGCGCGGTCGGCGGCGTAGAGCCAGTAGGCTCGGGCCCATTCGATGCCCAGGTAATTAATGTCCGGGGTGGCCAGGGCCTGGTTGACGATGAACGTGCCTTTACCG
Source organism: uncultured Phycisphaeraceae bacterium (assembly GCA_964542875.1). GTDB lineage: Bacteria > Planctomycetota > Phycisphaerae > Phycisphaerales > Phycisphaeraceae > CAZGOM01. The sequence goes on along the minus strand of CAZIWA010000004.1, from coordinate 60,900 downwards.
GAGCCGATTTCCAGCTCGATGGGGGCCTGACGGCGGTCTTCTGAAAACCAGGTACGCGGATCAAACCGGCCCTGATCGGTGGGCGGAAGATCGGAGTCCTGAAAGCCAACTTCGGCGGGGTCGTGTTTCTTCATTAGCGTTGAAAGAGGCCTGTAGGGTCGAAGGAAAAAGCATGAGACCGGCTTAAAGAGAAGGGGGACAGGTCCCTTAAAAGAAAGGGACCAGTCCCCGAAGAGGGAGCCGGAGAAGAGCGGGTGAATCAGCCGCCGATTTTTTCGGCCAGGAATGCACCGACCTTGTCGAGGTTGATGCGTTCCTGCGCCTGGGTATCGCGGTGGCGGACGGTGACGGTGTTGTCCTTGGTGGTTTCGCCGTCGATGGTGAAGCAGAACGGCGCGCCGGCTTCATCCATGCGCGCGTAGCGCTTGCCGATGGTCTGTTTGGGGTCGTAGTCGACGGCGAAGCGCTTACGGAGGTCCTTGTAGAGGTTCTCCGCTACCTCGGGCATGCCGTCTTTATTGACCAGAGGGAAGATGCCGGCTTTCACCGGGGCCATGCGCGGGTGGAACTTCATGAAGAGCCCGGCGGGACGGCTGGGGTCTGGCGTGAAGGCCTCGCAAAGCAGCGCCAGGGTGCCGCGGTCGGCACCGGCTGAAGGCTCGATGACGTGGGGGAAATAGCGGGTTTGCGCAGCGATTTCTTCCTTGGCGACGCCCTTGGCCTGGAGCTCAAGCTGGAGATCCTGATCGAAGTATTTGAGCTTGTCCTTGAGGCCCGAATGCTCGGCGTGCTGGGTGAGATCAAACGCGCCGCGGTGGGCGATGCCTTCGAGTTCGCCATAACCGGGATCGGTGAAGGGGAACTTGTATTCGATGTCGCTGGTGCCTTCGCCGGTCTTGGCGTAGTGGGCCAGCTCATCGCGGTCGTGCTCGCGAAGCTGGAGGTTATCGCCGGCGAGGCCGATGGACTGCCACCAGGCGTAACGGCTGTCGCGCCAGAACTTGTACCACTCCTTGGCGCTGTCGGGACGGATGAAGAATTCGATCTCCATCTGTTCAAACTCGCGGGAGCGGAAGGTGAAGTTGCGGGGCGTGACTTCGTTGCGGAAAGCCTTACCGGTCTGGGCAATGCCGAAGGGAACCTTGACGCGGGATGTGTCAAGGATGTTGCGGAAGTTGGCGAAGATGCCCTGCGCGGTTTCGGGGCGCAGATAGGTCATGGAGTCTTCAGACTGCACCGCACCGGTGTGGGTCTGGAACATGAGGTTGAACTGGCGCGGTTCAGTGAGCGAACCAGCCTTGGTGGCGTCCGGGCCCAGGACCTTGACCCATTCGGCTTGGGGAAGCGCGCTGAGGGAGATGATGATGGGAGCGGTTTTGAAGGCTTTTTCTGCGGCCTTTTTCTGCTTTGCCTCGCTGGGCTGATCGCTGATGAAGGCGAAGAAGATGTTGGCCTGGCCGGCCTCGGGGTGCGCGTAGAGCTGCACGTGGTCATAGCGGTAGCGCGACTTGGTTTCGCGGCAGTCGACCATCGGGTCAGCAAAGCCTGCGGCGTGGCCGGAGGCGACCCAGACCTTGGGGTTCATGATGATGGTGCAGTCGACACCGACCATGGAGATGAGGCTGCCATCAGGGCCGATGCCGGGGCAACGGACGATGTCCTGCCACCAGGCGTCTTTGAGGTTTTTCTTGAGCTCGACACCCAGGGGGCCGTAATCCCAGAAGCCGTTGATGCCGCCGTAGATTTCGGAGGATTGGAAAACAAAGCCACGGCGGCGGCAAAGGCTGACGATGGCGTCCATGGTTTTGGTGACGGGTGCGTTGGGATTTTCGGCCATGACGGTTCCTTGAGAATGTAGAACCGTACATGATAACTGCGGTGCGGATTAAGGGTTTGGCGGCCGGGAGTGCTTGAGTTTTTTTGGATGGAAGACAGCGATGGGATTGGATATTGGCGCGTGCAAGACCCAGCACGGGTGCGGCCTGTGTCGGGCCACCCAGGCAACACTTTGATATATCATCGACTGCATGATCCACATCTCACATTCGGGACCGCGGCTGCAGTTTCCAGTGCATGAAGACCTGGCCGGCAAGGCCGTTTATGGTCTGGGCCATGTGTTTCAGGTGGCACCGGGGAAAGCCGCGGCAATGGTGAATCTCCGGGTTATTGGAGCCAAAGCCATCGACATGGAAGCGGGCACCGATGTGGTGGTGTTTGATTCGCTGGAAGGCATATCAGCCCACAATGCTCAACCGCTGGACCGGAATGAACCTGGGGCACATCCGATAACGGGGGAAGAACTGACGATGGTGAAATACCCCGGGGTGGGCGGGTTTGTGCCGCTGGGGGCGAAGTTGGCGGATGGGCGGCCTCACCCGCATGCGGGCACGGGCTTTGGCCTGGCGCAGGCACTGGGATATCCGGTAAAAAAGCATGTGGCACAGCCGTTTGATGCGCATGATGTGGCTGTGTTTTTTGAAGTGTTGCAGTATCGCTTCGATGGAGAGCGGTTTTTTATCGAAAAACGGGAACGGATGAGCCCCGAGCAGGTGCTGCCGGGATATGTGGTGAAAAATCGTCCACTGAGCCTGGGCGTGGTGAGTGAGGATGGCTTCATCACAGGGATGGTGGCCGGAAAACCGGGGGAAATACATGGTGTCGGTGTGACACGATGGAGCCGGGAGAGCGGATGGTGGCGGCCGACAGGATTTTTGCCGGTGACGGAGAAGGACACATCGTTTGAGCCAAGCACGGTGCGCGATGTGGATGGCGGGCTGCTTTTGTGCGTGCGCGGGTACGGTGTGGAAGGCGTTTCGCATGAGGAAAGAGAAAAGATCGAAAAAGCCAAGGTCAATCGGTTTCAAGTCTGGCGGTCGATGGATGAAGGAGCAACCTGGCAGCAAGTGATCAAACTGGACGGGATGCGGCCTTGGTCGCCGGTGTGCATCAATTTGCTGGCCGATGGAGCCCCCTACCTGGCGGCCAACCGGAAGGTGGAACCCAGGCCCGACATGCGCGGAATGACAACTCCCGATGCCCGGATGCGCGAATACCTGTGCGCCTGGAAGCTAAGCGCAGACCGAACGGGCGTGGAGGCCGAAAGCCTGTTGCTGGACGGGAAAGCCGTGCTGGGTCCGGTGCCGTCCGGGCTGGTGTGGTATCTGGACCACCCCATCGGGGCCGTGGTGGAACTGGGCGGAAAAAAGCGGGCGCTGCTGGGATTTCGAGTGGCCGACGCCGCAGAAGTGGTGCGCGATGGAAAGCCCGGACCCAAGACAGGATTTTGGGTCGAAGAGGTCGGGTGAGGTTTAAGGCCTGTTTTGTGGCTGATTTTTTAGTACAGCGGTTGATTAGTCTATGCAGACGCGGCAAAGCGCACTGTGGCCGGAAGATGCCTACAGTGCGCCTATGCGTTGCTATCTGTTTTCAGGATTCGGTGGCGATGCCCAGCCGGTGCATGAGCTGGTCGAACTGGTCGATGGAGTAGAACTCGATGGTAAGCGCGCCGGTGCCCTTCTTGCGGCCTTGCTTAATGGAGACCTTGGTGCCCAGTTGGCGGGTGACTTGCTCTTCGAGGTCGGCCAGGTGAAGCGCCTTGGCGCGCACGAGCTTGCCGGGTTTATCGGGTGTCTCGGCGATGGCGGGCCGGGCGGTGAGCCGGGCTGCGGACTCAACCTGGCGCACGGACCACTGGTGCTTGATGGCTCGGTGGGCAAGTGAACGCTGTTCATCCGCCTGAGAAACGCTGGCTAGGGCTTTGGCCTGACCGGCGGAGAGGATGCCTTTGCGGACGTAATCGCGGACTTCGGTGTCCAGTGCCAGCAGGCGCAGAGCGTTGGAGACGCTGGAGCGGTCGATGCCGACGCGGTCGGCGATCTGGTCGTGCCCGAGGCCGAAGTTCTGGAGGAGCCGCTGGAAGGCTTCGGCGCGCTCGATGGGGTTCAAGTCTTCGCGCTGAAGGTTTTCGATGAGGGCCCATTCGGCGATCTGGCGGTCATCCAGCACCCGGACGATGCCTGGGATGGTGGTGAGGCCTGCGAGCTTGGCGGCGCGCCAGCGGCGCTCGCCGGCGACGAGTTCAAAGGTCCCTTCCGTGGTTTTGCGGACCACGATGGGCTGGATGAGGCCTTCGGCCTTGATGGATTCAGCCAGGGTCCGCAGTGCTTCCGGGTCGAAGTCCTGCCGGGGCTGATGCCGATTGGGCTTGATGTCGGCTACGGGGAGGTAGACGAGGGTGTTTTCGACGGATGCGGGAGCCTGTGCGTCGGCTGCGGCCTGGGCGGCGGGTTTATCCGCGGGGGCTGGGGTGACGGAGACGGGCTGCGCCATGAGGCTCTTTAAGCCGCGGCCGAGGCGGGAGACGGGTTTAGCGGGAGCTGCCATGAGAGACCTCCTTGTCGCCAGAATCCGGGGCCAGAACCCTCGTGGAGGGGATGTGGATTCGTGGTGGGTTGTGTAATCGAGTCCGTTCGATGTGGCGGATGATACGCGCGAGTGTGCATCAAAAGCAAGGCACGTTCCACGTGGAACAGGCTTATGCACAATTTTGTTATGTTTGAAGGGGTGATTTACCCCCCTGCCGGTGTCCGGTTAGGCTCTTGGGATGGGTAAATCACATAACGAAATTGAGACGATTGTGCGTGGGGTGTGGGTGCACGAGGGGAGGGTGTTGTTTTGCCAGAGCGTGAAACACGGGTATCTGTACCTGCCCGGGGGGCATATTGACCCGGGTGAAACGGCGGCGGCGGCGCTTGTCAGAGAGATGCGCGAGGAGCTGGGGGTGACCCTGGAGGTGGGACGATTCATCGGCGCCAGCGAGGCGTGCTTTAACCAGCTCTCCTGGAAGACGGGCAAGAACCAGCGGCATCAGGAGATCAACCTGGTGTTTGAGATGGTGGCGTGTAAGGAGACGGAGATGGCGCCGGAGGATGTGAGGAGCCAGGAGGAGCACATCCGGTTTGCGTGGGTGGGGATGCAGGCGCTGCTTAGCGGAGCGGCAGGGAAGGTGCTGCCGGCGTCGGTTGCCCAAACGGTCGCGTTCCACGTGGAACATGCCAATCAACCCCCCGAGGGGTATCCCGGTTGGGCGACGGATTGGGAACCAAGAAAATTATGAATTGAAGATTGGGGGCGGGCAAAACCCCGCGCGAGTGACAGACCGTAAAAAATCAGACGTTGGGGTTCTTGAGGGTTTTACGCAGGTCGCCTTCGTGCTGGCGCAGAGAGAAGGCGGCAAACCGGGGGAACATGGTCATGATGCCCAGCAGGTAGGGCATGAAGGGGTTGGGCCACACTTCCGGCGGCGGGCAGGATTTGCGCATCGCCTTGACGACCTTACGGCCAACCTGCTCTGAAGTTTGAGTGAAAAAGCTGGGCGTATTGGGGGTTTGCGGCGGGTTGGAGGACTTATCCTTGGCGATGGCGGAGAACTCACTGGCCGTACCAATAGGGTGCACGCTGGTGACATGGATCCGTTTGGGCGCCAGCTCGGCGCGCAGCGCGCCGGTGAGGGAGTCCTGGGCGGACTTGGTGGCACCGTAGTGGCCAAAGTAAGGCGGGGTCATCTCGCTGGCCGCTGAAGAACAGACGATGACATGGCCAGAGGATTGCTTAAGGAAAAGCGGAACAACGCCGAGGATGACCCGGACGGTGCCCCAATAGTTGGTTTCAAACATGGCCCGGGCCTTGGGGATATCGGTGTCAAGAACGGATTCGTAGAACCCGTAGCCCGCATTGGCGAAAGCGGCATCGATGCGGCCAAACTCCTTCAAGCCCGCATTGATAAGATTCTGGACGTCTTCATCTTTATCGACGTCGCATGGGAGGGCAACCACTTTGCTTCCCAAAGCGCGTGCTTTGTCTGCGACAGCATTTAAACGTTCGGCTCGGCGTGCTCCAAGAACAAGGTTCATCCCGGCTTTGGCAGCCTCAAGGGCGGTCGCCTCACCGATCCCGGAACTGGCCCCAGTAACGAGAAACACCTGACCTTTAAGATTTTTACCCATGGGGCGGGATGTTATCAGCAATGCTGGCGATGAGGATCGGGGGATGACTGAGAAACTGAAAAATTCACAAGATTTTCAGGGAAAAAGACGAAAAAGCGGTAAGAACCCGGTCAGGAGCCAATGAACGAAGTTCAGTCCGGGAGGCGAGATGATGAAGCGCGAAAGTTGGATTAAAATGCGTGCATGAACGACAAAGACCTTATCGCACGGATTTCTGAGGCGGCCCTTTTAAGAGGCGAGTTCACACTGCGTTCTGGACGCAAAAGCAAGTACTACCTGGATAAGTACCTGTTTGAAACCCAGCCTGACATTTTGAAGGCACTGGGCGAACGGTTTGCCAAGCACGTGGACGCCAGCGTAGATCGGCTGGCCGGCGCTGAACTGGGCGGGATTCCGCTGGTGACGGCGGCCGCGATGGCGACGGGCAAGCCTTCGGTGCTGATCCGCAACCAGAAGAAGGATTACGGCACCGCCAAGCAGTTGGAAGGCGTGCTCAAGGCAGGCGATAAGATTATGATCGTGGAAGACATCGCCACCACGGGCGGCCAGGTTCTGGAAGCTGCCAAGGTGATCACCGAGGCGGGCGGCCAAGTGGTGAAAATCGTCGCCGTGATCGACCGGCAGGAAGGCGCGCGGGAGACGATCGAAAAGGCCGGGTACGTGTTTGCCAGCCTGTTCACCAAGACAGACCTTGGCATTCACGAATAACACGGTTTCAAAAAGCTTTTCCGAAAGTTCATAAGCCGCTATCAAATAATCACTTGCACATCATTGACAGGTGTGGCGATGTGTCTTGTGGGTTTTCGTGCCGACAGGTCTAGAATGACATGAGAAATTTCCTTTAAGGATTAGGATGTCTCATTGGTCTGACATGACGCGACGGAGTTTTTTGAAAGCATTGGGCCTGGTGAGCGCCAGCCTGATGCTTTCGCGTTATGGCATCCATTGGGCCTGGGGCGCACAAGGGGACACGGAGCCGTTTCGGGCAGGCGGGTTTGACCCTGACGCGCTTTATCTGACGTGGATCGACGACCCATGCACCACAATGACGGTGCAATGGCACACGGTGTTTGGCGAGACACGCGGCAAAGCGGTGTATTACCGGGAAGCCGAGGCTTTACCCGGGCAGGTGACAGAACCAGCGCCCGCGGTGAATGAGCATTGGACGAAGGTCCAAGCCAAAGCGGTGCCACTTCCGGGGACGACCCGAGATGTGCAGACGGCGCATATCACGGGATTAGCGCCAGGGAAGATGTATCGCTTTTTCTTCAACCCCGGCGGACCGGTTTACAAGTTTAAAACGCTGCCTGCGAAGCTGGACCGGCCGATACGGTTCATCGTGGCCGGTGACGTGTACAAGGTGCTGGCACGCCTGGAGGAAGGGTTTAAACAGGGGGCCAAGACGGAGCCGGACTTCGCCGTGCTGGCGGGGGATATCGCATACGACAACGGCCGACTCGACCTGGTGACCCGCTGCATCGAATTGCTGAGCCTGTGGAAACGCCTGATGGTGCGCTCCGACGGGTGCCTGGTGCCGATGTTCGCGCTGATGGGCAACCATGAGATCCCCAAGTGGAAAGAAGAGCCTGAGCCGACTTCCGAGGCCGCTGCGTTTTACGCGCTGTACGCGCTGCCCGGCGGGAAGGCTTACAGATCGCTCAATGCGGGGGATTACCTGTCGATCTTCATGATGGACACGGACCACACCAATGCGATCGACGGTGAGCAACTGGCGTGGCTTAAGGCCGAGATGGCCAGGCGCGCCGACTGCACGCACAAAATACCGGTGTATCACGTGCCGGCGTTCCCCAGCTCGCGCAACAACAGCAAGGTGAACAAGCGGGTGCTCAAACACTGGGTGCCGGTGTTTGAGGAGAACGGCGTGGGGATTGCGTTTGAGCATCACGACCACACGTTCAAGCGGACGTTTGCGATTCGGGGAGAGAAAGTGGCTGAGGGCGGGATCGTGTATTTCGGGGATGGCGGATGGGCGATGGCACAGCCGCGGATACCACGGAATCCTCCCGGCGAGGGGAGCTGGATCAACCCCATGGACACCCGGTGGTACTTGAACCGCACAGGGTCCGTGAATCACTTCAATGTGTGCGAGATCACGCCTGAAAGCCGGGAGGTGCGCTCGATCAACCTTCACGGCGTGGCGTTTGATGTAAGCCGACAGGATGTGAAGACCCGGAAAATGACGATCCTGGAAACGCGCGAGATGGCCGCAGCAGACGAACCGGTGGGAAGCAACGCGGGCGACTGAAAAGCCGCTGAGTACAGCGGATGATTAGTTGATAAAACAAAACCGCGGGGCGGATCATCGATGATCCGCCCCGCGGCGTTTATTTCATAAAACGTGGATCGAAAAGAATCAGTTCCAGACGTTGGCGAAAACCTGGTTCTGGATGGGGATGACCGCGGAGAGGACGGACTTCAAAACTTCCGCAGGGGAGCCGATGGAGTCGACTTCGATGATCATGTCCTTGGGGTAGTGCTGGAGAACGGGCATGCTTTCGGCCTCGTAAACGCCCCAGCGCTTGCGGATGACTTTTTCATCGGCGTCGTCGATCCGGTTTTCCTTCAGGGCCCGGCGGCGCAGGCGCTGGAACATCGCTTCCTGGTCTTTGCAGATCAGGTGGACGACTTTCTGGACATCGCAGTACTGGTCCAGAAGCTTGGCCTGGGCGACGGTCCGGGGGATGCCGTCGAGGACGAGCAGGTCTTTGGTGGGCTTGTAGTTTGAGATGACCGTCTGAGCGTGGATGTTCTGCGCCCACATCTTGATGGTGACGTCATCAGGGACGAGCATGCCCTTGGAGCTGTGTTCGTAGAAGATGCGGCCCAGTTCGGAGGTGATATCGATGGAGCGGAAGACCTCGCCACAGGAGCAGTGAAAGAATCCGGGGATGGTTCCAAGGATTTTGCCTTGTGTTCCTTTGCCGGCGCCGGGGGCGCCGAAGAGGAGAACGGTCTTGTAACGGTTGTTTTGCATGTGAGGAACCTTGCCCGGGTGAAAAGTTCGGGGAGTAAGACGTTATCACGGGTTATCAAGAAATCAATATCAGAAGATGTGTAAGCCCGGAATAATGGTTCACATATCGAAATTGTGGGTGGGCACGCCCTGGGCCTGGGCAATGGGGAAGGGGTGCGGGGAAGCCAGGGTTTGGAGGGAATCATCGAGGTAAAGCTGGATGGAACCGACCGAGGAGATGTTTTTGATGTATTCAATTGCCTGAAACTGGTCGATAAGGCTGTCAGCGGTAAACAAGGCGGGCTTAAGTGTCGCACCCAGGGGGGTGGCGCGGATGAAAGTGGATTTGAACTCTGAAGGGTCCAGACCCAGGCCGGTGACTTCCTGAGATTTAACGAGCGCGCGCCAGTCGCCGGTCAAGAGGGCAAAGCCCAGGACGGGAGTGGAGCCGACATGCCACCGGACCTTGGCCTTCCGCTCCACACAGCCGGAATTGACAAGAAGATTGAGCGTTTCGACGCATTCGCCGTCATGGATGGCGAAAGGGGTCCAGATGTGGTCTTTCTTGGGGAATCTGCGGAGAATCAGAGAATCGAGCCTGTTGAACATCATGATTGGGGCTCCCGAACATCTGACTTGCACGAATCAACATGAAGCCTGGCCGGCGGTGAACCGGGGGCGCAAATCAAGGCGCAAGCGACGGATTGATTCTTATAAACCAACAAACACACTTGGGTTTGGAAGAGATTCTCTTCCCCGGCGACCCAAATCCCCAGTGACCACATTCTTGGTGGAACAGCAAGGACAAACAATAAGATTCCTGGAAGGTAATTCCGAATCAATGAAAATCAACCTTTGGGCGACAGAAATTTCCAAAGACCATTTTGTGCGTGATATGCCAAGAAATTAGTGTTATAAGTAAAGTACCGGCAAGGGCAGAAGTTGCCGAAAAATCCGATGAAATGTTGAGCAGTTTTTTCCCGGAGTTTTGCTCATGAAATTAAGAATTATGGGGTTGATGGCATGTGTATTTCTTGGTTTAACCGGCGCTCATGGCGCAGAGCCGGCGCAGGGCGCAGCGGTGACTTTCAAAGTGACGTATGAGAAGCCCCGCCCCAAAGACCAGTTTGCGACGGCGGCGGTGCTGGGGACCTATGGCTACAGCCCGACGCAAGCGGAGTGGACCGCAGGGAAAAATGGAGAAGTGAAGGTCCAATGGCCGCAAGGCAGCCAGCAACTGCCGTACTGCGTGAGGGAACAGGGAAAAGAGTGGTTTGGCGATGCGAAAGGCGACGCGGGTGTGGTGGAGCTTAAAGCCCTGCAAATGACTCAGGCCGTATGGCCGATACGGGTGAAGCCTGTTGAAGATGTGATGACGCCGCCACCCATAGAGGTGAAAGCGGAAACGACTCCGGAGGGAGACTTAAAAATCACGGTGCAGAACAATGAGGAGACAGCACTGGAATTCCGGTGGGATCAGCTGCAGATTTATTCGCCTTTGATCGGACTGGTGCCGCTATCGCGGGATCTGGTGAAGGTGGGCGCAGGCCCTGGGATGGAGGAGCAGGCCACCGTGAACCCCAACACCCAGGGGCTGACGGTGACAGTGGACTGGAAGGCGTGCATCAAGAAGGGGCGGTGGTTTCCCTATGGCGAAGATGGTCTATGGGTCACTCCGAAAGAAGATAAGAAGGGAGAATGGTTCGCCGTGCGGCTCATGAGCGCGCGGAGCAAACCGGTGGACCTGATCCTGCCCGGTGTGAAAAAGCAGCCAACTCAAGCACAAAAAGCCAAGGCCAAACAAGACAAACTGCGCCAGGCAGGCGTGACGTTCGTGCTGCTGGACGGGGAGGGGAAACCCGCGAAAAAGACGGGCGTGCAAGTACAGATCGGGTCATACGGCTATACAGCGGCGCCCGCGTTTCGTGCGGGGCAATGGGAGAAACAAGGCGAACCCGGCGTGGTGGAGATCAATGGCCTGGAGCCGGGGGTGAAGCTTCCGTATTTGTTAACGACGGGGGCGTGGGGATCGATCACCGGGGATCTCATGCTGGAGCCAGGACAAACGCGTAAAGAGATCAGAATGCATGAACTGAATGCGAACGCGAACCGTTTACCGGAATTGAAATTCGACTTAAGCAAGCAGCCCAATGGCACAATCCGGGTGAGCATCACCAGCACGGAGAAAGGCTATCAGATCATCCGGTGGGATGAAGTAAAGCTTTACAACCCGATGGTGGCGACGCTGTCGCTTTCGCCAGACGTGGTGAAGGTAAACGGGGGTAGAGCAGACGACAACGGGATGATTCTGGATGAGAAGTCGCCCACGACGACCTTTGAAATAGACTGGGATGCCGCGTTGGAAAAAGGCCGCTGGATGCCGGCGGAAATGGGAGATGTCAGTTGGCCGACACTGGGCGACGGCCCCGAATATGGCCCTGGAGAATGGTTCCGGATCAGCGTTCGGCGTGTTTCAAGCCTGCCCATCAAAGTGGTGCTGCCCGCGGGCAAGCCCAAGATATAGCGGTTGATTAGAAAAAGAAAACACCCTGCAAACCGGTGGCGGTTTTCAGGGTGTTTATGTTTTAGAAATACGTTGCCTGGAAAAGGCGCAAATTACTTGATGACGAAGAAGGGCTGCGTCCAGGCGAAGGATTCGCCGGGACCCCAGCATTCAAAGCGGACGTAGGTGAACTTATCGGGCACGGTAAAGGTGAATTCGTTGGAGTCGGCGAAGGCCAGACGCCTGCCGACGTTGACGAACGCGGCGATACGCTGGGCGTTCTTGGTTTTCACGGTTACGGTGAGGCCGTCGACGATGATGTCGGTGATGACGACGCCGGTGGAGGCGTAGAAGCGTCCATTTTTAAGGGCTTCAACGATTCCGCGGGCGGAACGGTCCGCGGTGTAGACGGTGTTCCAGCCGAGCTCCACGTCGCCGGTGGCGGCGTGGGAGTCATCGTTGGAGTAGCCCCAGCAGCGCCGGCCGGAGGAGAGGATCATGTCCCACTTATCAGTTGCATAGGGGCTGCCGTCGAGCCGGGAGATGACGCCGTTGTAGATTTCGATGCCTGCGTAGCCGACCCATTCCCGGATGTTGTGCATGGGGCAGTGGTTGAAGTCGGTGCGCCAGTTGGGGTGGTTGACGATGATGAAGCCGCCTGCGTCGGCATTGGCGTTGAGGATGACTTGCTGACGCTCGGCGAGGGGTTCGACGAAGGCATGCCCGCCGACGTGAAGAAGATGCGGACCGTTCTTGGAGATTTCGTTGCCGGGGATCATGACCATGCCTTTGGAATCCAGCGCGGAGAGCTGGGCGGCGCTGGTGAAGACGTCATGATCGGAGATCATGAGGTAGTCGTAGCCGCGGGAGGCGTAGTCATCGACGACGGCCTGGGATTCGCGCTGGCCGTCGCTGTTGGTGGTGTGGGTGTGGAGGTTTCCGCGCAGCCACTGGCCGCCGGTGAGGTTCTGGTAGGGGTGCTCAAGGCTTGGCATGGATTAGGATTCCTTAAGGGGTGGAACAAAAGTAACGGGGAATACGATACAGAAACCGGTTCGTATGCGAAAGGGGAAGGGGAAGAAAAACCGGGCGTCCGGTCCGGGTGTGAATCGCTTAAACTGACGACCCAACCTTGAGCGGGGCACGTAGATAGATCATGGCAACACTGACAACACCAGCGGCAACACCGGCATCGGGGAGCAAAAACTCACCTCTGCTTTCCTGCGTGGACCTTAAAAAACGTTACCTGATGGGTGGGCAGGAACTGGAAGTGCTTAAAGGCGTGGACCTCTCCGTAGGCGAGGGGGAATGGCTGGCGGTGCTGGGGTCTTCAGGCTCCGGCAAAAGCACGCTGCTGCACCTTTTGGGCGGGCTTGACCGTCCTGACACCGGAGAGGTGTTTTTCAAGGGGCTGTCGGTGTTTAACCAGCCCGACCGGGCCGTAAACAAGTACAGAAATAAAATGGTGGGGTTCGTGTTTCAGTTCTACCACCTGCTGCCGGAACTTTCGGCGCTGGAGAACGTGCTGGTGTCCGGGATGATCGACCGGGGCCCGATGGCCTGGCTGCGCGAGCGCGCAAGCGTGCGCAAGGAAGCGCTTGAGCTATTGGACCGGCTGGGAATGTCGCACCGGCTGAAACACCGGCCGGCCAAGCTGTCAGGCGGGGAACGCCAGCGCGTGGCCATCGCGCGGGCGCTGATCAACCGGCCCGCGCTGCTCCTGGCCGATGAACCCACCGGGAACCTGGACACCACGACAGGTCAGGCGATTTTGAAAGTGTTTGAGGAGTTTCACAAAGCGGGGCAGACCATCGTGATGGTGACTCACGACGCCAAGGTGGCCAGCCTAGCCGACCGGCGTGTGGTGCTGGAATCCGGGAAGCTGCGCAGGCCAGAGGCGGAGTGAGACAGCGCTTGTGATTAGGAATCAATCAAAAAGCCATGCTCGTGCGAGCATGGCTTTTTGCGGTTGAAGATCAAGCGAGTTTTACTTGGCGTCGTCTTTGATGAGGTCCGGGTGGGCCTTTTTCATTTTTTCCGCTTTGGGGAACGAGCTGCCTTGAATGTAAGGCTGGTCGGGGTGGGCCCGGGCGTAGTTCTGGTGGTAGTCCTCGGCCATGTAGAAGGTGGTAAGAGGTTCCACGGTGGTGACGATGGGCTTGGAGAATTTCTTCTTGTCGTTGAGTTCTTTGATCTTGTCCTGGGCGATCTTCTTTTGAGTTTCATCGGCATAGAAGATGGCGGAGCGATACTGGGTGCCCACGTCAGCGCCCTGGCGGTTTAAGGTGGTGGGATCATGGGCGTCGAAGAAGACGTCAAGGATCTGGGAATAGGTGATTTTAGAGGGGTCGTAGGTGATTTTGATGGCTTCGGCGTGGCCGGTGTCGCCGCCGCAGACGGCTTTGTAGTTGGCGGTCTGTGCGGAGCCGCCGGTGTAGCCGGACTCAACATTGGAGACGGCTTTGATTTGTTCAAAGGCGTATTCGGTGCACCAGAAGCAGCCGCCTGCGATGATGGCGGTGGCGGTTTTGACAGGCGCGGAAGTTTCCTTGCCTGCCGACGCGGCCAGCGGGTCGGCCAGCGAAGCGAGGTTGGTGTTTTCGGTGAAATTCAGGGATTCGGAGTTCATGCAAAAGCGCAGGCCGGTGGGCTTGGGGCCATCGGGAAAGACGTGGCCCAAATGGCCATCGCAACGGGCGCAGAGGCTTTCCACTCGGCGCATGCCATAGCTGTTGTCTTCGTGTTCGATGACATTGGTTTTGGAGATGGGTTGAAAGAAGCTGGGCCAGCCGGTGCCGGAGTTGAACTTGGAGTCGGAGGAAAACAGCGGAAGCCCACAGCCGGCACAGGTGTAGACACCTTGTTTTTTGTTGTCGAGAAGGGTGCCGCAAAAGGGGCGCTCGGTGCCTTTGTTACGGAGGATTTTGTATTGATCGGGGGAGAGGCGCTTTTGCCACTCTTCATCAGTCAAAACGAGTTTCGGGGTGGAAAAAGGGCCGACAAGCTGGCCTTGGGAATTGAAAACGCTGACCTGGACCATGGCGGCATCCTTGGGTGGGGTGGTGGTTGAAGACAAGGGAGAATCGGCGCCTTGGACGACGCCGGGCTTGGGAATGGATTCAGGCACGGTGGGGGACTTTCGCTCGCAGCCCACGGTAAAAACCAGAAGAAGGGTGGCCAGAAACAGGATGATCAGGTGTTTAGCGGGCATGTGCTAATGGTAGGCGCTGGGGCGTGTGGTGTCATGGAACGCAGGCACGCATTGTGCCCGCGGGGTTGTCGCATCGGACCAGAAGCGGCTGGCTTTGAACCATTTCCTGAGGGATCGACGCCCAAAACGACCGGGGCTGATGATTCAATGATCACACTTTATAATGATCCGCCTTATGAGTACAAAAACCGATTCGTGCCTGGTGCAGACCCATTCCTTGAACTGCGACGTCCTGGTGGCCGGCGGCGGACCTGCGGGCGTGCCATGCGCGCTGGCTGCGGCCCGGTCGGGCGCAAAAGTGATCCTGGTGCAGGACAGGCAGGTGCTGGGAGGCAATGCCTCCAGCGAGATCAAAATGCACATCGTGGGCGCCAATGCATTCGGTCACGCCGAGCGTGGCGAAGCGCTGACCACCGAGGCACGCGAATCGGGCATCGTTGAAGAACTCCGGCTGCGCAACTGCATCGAAAACGGGCAGCGCGCCGGCACCATGATGGACCTGATCCTGCTGGACATGGTGAAGGCCGAGCCGAACATCACGTTGCTCCTGAACACGACAGTGGTGGCCGCGGTGGTGGAGAACGGGAAAGTCAAACAAGCGATCGCCGACCGGCAGAGCACGGAAGACCGGTTTGTGATCGATGCGAAGGTTTTTGTCGACTGCACGGGCGACGGCCGGCTGGGCGCCGAAGCGGGTGCGCCGTTTTTACGCGGGCGCGAAGCCAAGAACGAGTTCAATGAATCACTGGCGCAGGAAAGCCATGACGCCAAAAGCCTGGGCTCTTCGATCATGTTCACGGCGCGCAGGCATGAAAAGCCTATGCCGTTTAAAGCACCGACATGGGTGCGCAAGTTCAAAAAAGATGAACTCAACTTCCGTCTCTACGATCTGCCCGGCGATGAAGAGCCGTCGCTGGAATACGGCTTCTGGTGGGTGGAGTGGGGCGGCCAGCTCAACACCATCAAAGACAACGAACTCATTCGCGATCATCTGCTGGCGATCGTGCTGGGGATCTGGGATTACATCAAGAACGGCGAAGAAGGCCAGGCGCCCAAGCAGTGGCAAAAGGCCTCAGCAAACTGGGCGCTGGATTGGTTCAGCTTCGTGCCGGGCAAGCGTGAGAGCCGGCGCTTCAAGGGCCAGCACATTCTGACCCAGAACGACATGATGGAATCACGCGTGTTCGATGATGCGATCTGCTACGCGGGCTGGCCGATGGATCTGCACCCGCCTGAGGGTGTGGATGCGCCGATGGAAAAACCGTGCACGCAGCATGTGGTGCCTCACCTGTACGACCTGCCTCTGCGTGCATGCGTATCGGAGACGCTGCCGAACCTGATGTTCGCCGGGCGGGACATCAGCGCGACGCACGTGGCGTTTGCATCCACCCGGGTGATGGCGACGTGCGCGGTGGTGGGCCAGGGCGTGGGCACCGCTGCGGCATACAGCGTAAAAAACGGCGTCGAGCCGGGCCAACTGGCCGGCAATGCCAAGGCGATTGCGGCGATTCAGCAGCGGCTTTTGCGCGATGACAGCTTCCTGATCAACCGGCCCAACACAGACCCCGACGATGCGGCCCGCAAGGCCAAAGTAACCGCCAGCAGCCACCAGACGGGCGGCGAGCCCGGGCTGGTGCTCAGCGGTCAAACCCGAAGCGTGCACGGCAAACGCGGCGCACCCGCGGACCGGGCCAACCCCGGCCTTCACCGGTGGATGAGCGACAGCGCCAAAGGCCTGCCGGCATGGCTGGAACTTTCATGGGACAGCCCCGTGGAGATCGGGCACGTGCAGATCACTTTCGACACCGGCTTCCACCGGCACATGACGCTCAGCGCGTCCGACGGGTACACCAAACGAATGGTGTGGGGCCAGGCCCAGCCGGAAACCGTGAAGGATTACCAGCTCCAGGCGTTCGTGAACGGCACATGGCAAACCGTGACGGATGTGAAAGACAACTACCTGCGCCTGGCAAGGCACACCCTGGCTTCGCCCGTGAAAGCAACGAAGCTGCGCGTGCTGGTGACGGCGACCAACGGCATCGACCACGCACGGATTTTTGAAGTCCGAGTTTACGGCAATGCGCGCAAGGTGTGGATCGACGAAGCAAAAGCCTGATCCCCACTCACGATGGAGAATGAATAAGTTTTTGAGCGTACGATTGACGCGCCTGTCTTTTGCGTAAAAAGAGAGGCGCGTCAAAAGCCAAATCCGGATTCCTTCAAACGATCCATCAAGAGGCAACCGTTGATGTTGAGCTGGCTGACAGCCGGGGCAGGTTTGGCGGCGGGCGGCATGACCCTCTGGCTGCCGGGTCATCTCATCCAACGGGCGATCTCCGGCCGATTTGACGGCGCGATCTCCCTGGTGATTTCATGCTGGCTGATGTTCACCGGCGTGCTGTTTTGCCAGTTGGTCGGCTTGCCCGTGGCGATCTGGTCGGTGGGACTTGCACTGGCACTGGCCTGCGCGTGGCCGGCCTACAGCGTATGGAAGACCGGGGCGGGCATGTTTGGCACAGTGCCGGGAATGCCTGCAAAAGAAGACCGGGGCCAAATGACGCCGCGACAGCGGGCGTGGGCGCTGGCAGGGCTTGGGCTGTGCGCAGCGGTGTTCATCGGCGCGCTGTGGGTAAGCCCGATCAGCTCGTTCGACTACCCCACCCGATGGGACTTGTTTCCGCAGGTGCTGCTGGAACGAGGCAACCTCAGTTGGTATCCCGCAACGCTGCCGGAGGATTACAAGGACTATCTGATGCCCGACGCCATGCCGCAGGCGCTGGGCGCGAGCGTGTGGTGGCTGTATGCGTGGTCGGGCACGACATCGGTATGGGTGTCTGGCGCATTTGCGCTCGTGCAGTACGTGGCGCTGGGGTCGGCCGCTGGGCGCATGGCCGGAGCGCTGGGGGCGCGGCCGGTAACGCGCGCCGTGGTGGAGCTGCTGGTGCTGTCATGTCCACTACTGGTGCGGTCGCTGGCGCTGCGGCAAGAAGCGGGCTTGATGACGCTTTCGTGCATTGTCTGCCTGTGGGCCATCTGCGAAGCCAAAGGTTCCTGGCGGTGGCTGACAATCGCTGCGCTCGCCGGAGCGTGCATGATGAGCACGCGTGAGTACGGCGGATTCATCCTGCTGCCGGGCGTGCTGGCAGCAGCAACGCTCGGCGCCAAGCCAGGCGTCGGGTGGAAAGATCGCTTTTATGCAAGCTGCATTTTTTCGCTCGCTACCCTGGCTCTGGGGTTCCCCTGGTACGCCTACGTATGGGCCAAAACAGGCAGCCCGTTCTACACCATTGAGATTCCGGGATTGCTTGCGTCCCATGCCTCACCGGTGTGGGCGAACCTGGTCAACGGCATCAAAACCCAAACCAAAGGGTTGTTCTATTCAGAGGTTTACTTAGCGGCCCATATGAAGCTCCTGGCGCTGAATGTGCTGCCTGCGGGGCTCATTGGGGTGCTGGCCTTTTTGTCGGTCAAACGGTGGCCAGGGCTGGTGGGCGCGGTGATTCTCTTGATCGGGCTCTGGCATTGGGCAAGCCTTTCATCGGCAGGCGGATATGAATTCGCCTTACGCGTGGCAACGTCGGCGCTGGTGCTGGCGATCATCCTGGGCATCACATGGCTGGAGAAAAAAGGCGCGCTGGAGAAGTCTCGGGCAAGGCTCGCGTGGGGCATCGCGGCAGGCGTCTTGATCATCCATGCGGGCCTCACCGTGGTGGTGTGGCGCTTTTACTTTGACATGCCGCCCACGCAGTGGGTCAGCCAGATCAAGACAAACGCGGACTTTGCCCAGCCCCTGGAACACGTGGTGATGTTCGCCCTGGCCGTCGACAAATACCCCGACCGGTTCAAAGACGCCAAGGTGCTTACCAGCAACCCGTACATCGCCGCCTACAGCCGAAACAAAGGAGTGACGTTTGTGCCGATATGGAGTCCCGAGGTGAGCTTTTTAAGCCAGCCGGGGCTCAGTGCAGACGAGAGGCGCCATCGGCTGCTTGATACGGGCATCAAATACGTGATCGTGGAACCGCAGGAATTTTTCTATCTGAGCACGTTCACCTCCACGGGACTGGCTGCGGATCTTGCGCAATGGAACACCAGGCTTGCACTGGGCAATGGGCGCGACGTGGTGGTGATTCCCAGGGACTAGCGCGCGGCGATGCGGGGTATCATCTTTGGGCCATGAGCCAGAGCGCACTACCCGCACAGGAAGAATTTGAGCCGCTGACGCCCCAGGCGGTAACGTCCGCGGTGCGGGCGACTTTCGTGGCGCAGTGCGCCGGCGTGCTGGCGATTTTGTTCCTAAGCAACGGCATGATGATGCTCTATCTCCTGAGCCTGGGGATGAGCGAATCGCGCATGCTTTTGCTGCTGGCGGGGGCACAGGTGACACGCGCGCTGACGCTGGTGCCCATTGCGCATGCCTCCGACCGGTTTGGCATCAAGCGCCTGGGCGTGCCGGGGCACGCGGTGACCTGCGCAGGGCTTGGGCTGATTCTGCTGGCTGGGTTCTTCACCGGCGATACCGCGTTTTACATCGCGATGGCCGGCATCGTGGTGTTCGGGGTGAGCTGGGCCATTCTCGATGCGGGATGGTTTGCGCTGTTGTCGGGCTTCGTGTCGGCGCAGGAGCGGCCCAAGTATTTCGGAAAGCTCCGGTCCACGTGGATGCTGACCTCAATCGCCTTTGCATTCGTAAGCGCCTGGGTGCTGGGCAAGAATGCGCCGGTGTGGGTGTTCCAGGCGATGATCGTTTTTGTGATGCTGATGCAGGCGGTGAGGTTTTATTTCTATTCACGCAAGATCCCCGAACGCGTACCCAGGGCCGAGGGTGGGCAGACGCTGTTGTCCGCAGTGGTGGGGATTCTCCGCTGCAAGGATTTCGCGCCGTTTTGCGCGTACAGCTTTCTTCTGGTGTTGTTCACCGCGGGGGGACTGGCGCTGTTTGGGTTGATCGAAAAAACGTTCATGAACCTGGGCGACGGCACAACGGTCACGCTTTCAACGCTGACCATGGTGGGGCAGCTCGTCGGCTTCATGGCGGCGGGGCATGTGGTGCACAAGCTGGGAACCAAGCCGGCGTTTGTGATTGCGCATGTGGGGTTTGCCTGCGTGCTGGTGCTGTTTCCGCTTCGCGGGATATTCGGTGGCGCGGTGGTTTGGCTGGGGGTGCTGCACACGGTGCTGGGCTTGATTATTTCATGCTCGTCTGTGGCACTGACCACGGAGCTGTTCAGCGTGATGCCGGCCAAACGCAGGAGCCTGTCGACGGCGATTCAGCTCACCTTCACGGGCGTGGGCGGCGCGCTTTCGACCATGATTCCGGCGTGGTGCCTGAAGCTGGGGTTCTTCAAGGAATCATGGGTGATCGCCGGGGGAAACGTATCGGCGTACGACGCAGTGCTGCTGGCGTTTGGATTCCTGACGCTGATGATGACGGTGTCGCTGTCGCTGGTGCCGTCGGTGATCGGCAAGAACGAGGGCAGCTCGGAGTAATGTCCTGTCGGACGTTTATTTCCGTTCTTCAGCGGGGATGTGGATGGCGACAAAGGCGGTGAGGCCAAAGCCGTTTTCGCGCATTTTGGGGTGGCGGTCCTTGTCGGCGCCGTGACCGTTGAGGTTTGCGTAGAGGGTGGAGCCGTCGGGCGAGATTTTGACGCCGTACGTGCCACCTGGGGTATAGCCGGTCTGGTTAAAGAGGGTGTCGCGGAGGAAAGCGATGACTTTGCGCTTGCCGGTGGCGATGTCGTATTGGACGACAGGGGTGGCGATCTTGATGGCGCCGCCGTGAGCACCGGGGAGATAGTAGAGGTATTTGCCGTCGGGGGAGCGCACCATGACGGTGGTGTAGTTGCCGGTGAGGAAGTCAGGGCCAAGGAGCTCCAGGCTGTCCTTGGAAGGGGAATAGCGAAAGAGCTGGCCGGCGGACTGGGTGCTGCCGTAGATCCAGCCATCGGGCCCTTCCTGGGTGGCTGAGCGCATGCCGGGAGAGCCAATGAAAAGGCTTTGGGTTTTGGAAGCCTTGCCGGTGACGGCATCGAGCTTCATCAAAGGGGTTTCGATAAGAGGCTTGGGCAGAGGGGCCTTTTTACCATTGGCCGGAGCGGTGACGGCAACGACGGCGGCCGGGGCCGGGGTGGGGCTTCGGTCAATGGCGTTGCCGTTGACGTAAACGGAGCCGTCTTTGGCGATGGCGAAAGCCCGGTTAAAGCCAACAGTGCCATCGGGCGTCTGAAAGATGCCCTTACCTGTGGTGAGGTCAATGGCGTAAATGGCGTAGGGAGTAGCCTCGGGGCCGGCTTCCAGGTTGCAGATCCAACGGTTACGGGCGGCATCAAGCTGGCTGGTGGCGGTGACG
Source organism: uncultured Phycisphaeraceae bacterium (assembly GCA_964542875.1). Lineage (GTDB taxonomy): Bacteria > Planctomycetota > Phycisphaerae > Phycisphaerales > Phycisphaeraceae > CAZGOM01. Next base: position 39,855 of record CAZIWA010000004.1, on the reverse strand, counting down.
CGAGCGGGGGGAAGGTTTGCAAAGACAGAGGTCTTGCCGGTCTTGGGGTCGTATCGGTAGAGCTGCCCGCCTGGGAGGGTGGGTGACCATTTGTATTTGGTATTGTCCCGTGCGCGGTCGCCGCCGTTGAGGGTGCCGGAGAAGTAGACGCCGCCGTCGGGGCCGACATCGACTTTGGCGTGGACTTTGGTCCACGAGGGCTCAAGCCCGGTGGAGCGGGTGACGACCTGGGAAAGATCGGCCACTTTGGTAAGGGTTTTGGCGCCCGGGTTCCACTCAAAGAGGTAGGCCTGGCCATCGTCGGTGGTGTCTTTGCCGTGGTTGCCGATGGCGCAGTAAACCTTGCCGTCGGGCGCAACGCCGATATCACCCCAGCTTGTCCAGCCGGTGCTGCCGTTGACAAAGCCGCAATCGCGCAGAGGCTGGTGATAGGCGATGTCGATGGTGGGGGCGTGGGTGGCAACCTCAAAGGGCGCGGCCTGAGGGTCCTGCGCGAGGACGGCCAGGTCTTGAGGAACGACAAGGAAGCTGGGCGAGGTGAGCGTGGCGGTGCCGTTGACGGCACCGGGAAGTGCCGGAGGCCAGGGCACATTCACCGGGGCGGGCTGCGTGGCAGGAGGCGCGGGGGCCTTGGCGGCAGGCTTGGCGGGTTTAGCGGCCGGTTTGGTGGCGGGGACATCAGCCGCGAACAAACCGGGCACCGAGACAAGCGCAGTGACACACAGGAGGCGAAGGAGGGCGGTTCTCATACGCCAATCGTACCCCAATGTTGAAATTTGGAAAGCGAAAAACACTCAAATACAAATGGATGCAACAGGTGGCTAAATGTGGGTTTGGACGCCAAAAAAACCGGTTGATTAAGCATAAACAGGACAGGCACAAAAAAGACGAAAACAACCCGGGTGCAAAATGGAAAGAAGATGGGTTATTTGGTGTTCCAGGCCTGGATGATCTGCCGGGCTTCCACACTGCCTAAGCCGGCGGCGCGACGCATCCACGTGAGGGCCTGCGTGACATTGACCTCCGTGCCCCGGCCTTCGTAATACATTTTCCCAAGACTGACCATGGCGGGAACGTCATCTTTTTCGGCGGCGCGTTTGATCCAATCAAGCCCGGTTTTGACTTCCTTGTTGGTGCCCCAGCCGTTGATGTAAGAGCGACCCACATAGAACATGCCCTGAGAATCGCCCAGATTGGCTGCACGCTGGAAATATTCAAAGGCCTTGGCCTGTGAAACCTCAACGCCCAGACCTTTGGTGTACAGCAGGCCAAGCTCAACGTAAGCCGGGGCGTAGCTCATTTTGCCGGCGGTTTCCAGAAGCTGAAAGGCACGGGGATAATCGACGGGGGTCACCCAGCCGTAAGCGTAAGACATGCCCAGGCAATACACGGCCCGGCCTGAGTGCACATCGATGGCCTTCTGGTAGAGGTCAAGGGTTTCCCTGGGGTTGGGCTGGGCACCCAGGCTGAGGCGCATCCGGTTTGCCAGGGCGACCATGGCTTCAGGGTCGCCAGCGGCGGCGGCACGCTGGTACCAGGCGGTGGCCTTTTCAGGCTCCGGCCCGCGATAGACGCCAGAATCGTAAAGCGAGGCCATGTTGATCATTGCCTGAGTGTTACCGGCCTCGGCTGCCTTGGTGTACCACTCAATGGCTTTGTCGAGGTCGATCCCGACAATTTCATTGCCGCTTTGAAGAATGACGCCGAGGTTCAGCATGGCGATGGGGTCGCCTTTCTCGGCGGCCTGCTTGACGAGGGAGTACCCCTGGACCTGCAAGACGGGGTTTTTCTGCCGGAAAACGAGGATGAAGCCAAGGGTGCTCTGGGCGCGCGCATCGCCAGCGTCGGCGGCCTGGCGGTAGAGGGTCATGGCGTCTTTGATGTTGGGACGCGCACCAAAGCCGCCTTGGGCATAGAGCCGACCGAGGTTGTAGTGTTCGCGCGGAGTGGCCTTATCGCCTTTGGCGGCAAGGTTGACGACAAGCTGCGCCAGCCGGCGTTCGGTCTCAAGCTGGAGCAGGGCAAATTCCGGATCGCGCTGGCGTGATTTCAGCCGGTCATAGAGGTTCAAGGCAGCATCGACATCGCCGGATTCCGCGAGCTTGACGATCTTGTCGGACTCGGCCTGCGGGTTGATCGGGGTGGGGCCAGGGGCGGCGGGCTCAGCGCAAACAATGCCGGGCAGCGCCAGCAGGCAACCAGCGGCGACGAGCAGAAGCAGGAGCAAAGAGCCAGGTTTGCGCATGAGCAGAGAAACCTTCTGATTGGGTGACAGCCGTACTTTCGCGAAGAACCCGATCAAGAAACGGGGTTTATAGATGGACCCATTATAAGTTGAATCCCGCCTGGGGCAGAAGAACGAAAAATCACGGGCGAGAAGACTTGAATCTATCGTCAAGATAGAGACGATAGGCCTTGGTACGACACCGTGAATTCTTTAACCGAAAGGCCCAGAATGCGTAACTGCTTTAGTGTGATGGCGGCGATGGCGTTTGTGACTGGGATGTTGATTATTTCCGGATGCGGCGGGGCCAGGAGCGACACTCCCATCGAGTCTCCCGCTGCGCCCCAAACGTCAACCCAGTTCCTGTCGCAGGACCCGCAGGAAGCATTCGTACGTCTGGTGAAAGGCAATGAGCGCATGTCAGCGGCGCAGCTCCAGGGCGCAACGCTGGACCATGAACTGATCGAAGCGCGGGCCGAAGGGCAAAAACCTTACGCAGCGATCGTGGGGTGCGCAGACAGCCGGTCCGGCCCGGAGATCATTCTCGATACGGGCTACTCGGAATTGTTCGTGTGCCGGCTGGCGGGCAACGTGGCCAGCCCCCAAGTGCGCGCGAGCACGGAATACGCCGCCAAGGCACTGGGGACAAGGCTGGTGGTGGTGCTGGGGCACACCCGGTGCGGGGCCGTGGATGCCAGCGTGAAAGAACTTGCACTGAGCAAGGACATCACGCTGCTGGTGGAAGAAATCAGCCCGGGCGTGAACATCGCGAAAGCCGAGGGGTGGTCCAAGGACGAGCTGGCCCCACGGGCCGTGGTGGTGAATGCCTATCTGCAGAAAGCCCGTCTGCTGAAGCACTCGGAATACCTGAACAAACGGCACAACAAGGGCGAAATCAAGATTGTGGTGGGGGTGCAGGACCTGGGCACCGGAAAAATCGCGTGGCTGGACACCGATGGCCTCACCGGCGCACCGGTAACGACAGGCAAGCTGTACACCGCGCCGACCAAAGAGCAGATGGATGGGTTGGTGGTGAAGTAAAACAGCCAGCCGGCATGGCCGGAGAGCGGTATGGACTATTGAGGCTCAACGGTGATTTCGGCCATTTGGACGATGACGGGGTTGCCGGTGCGGTCGGGCTTGGTGGTCATTACGACGCCGCCGTTGATGATGAGGAGTTCGTTCCATCCCTGGAAGATTTCGGGGGAGTCGATGGTGAATTCCAGCACGCGGTGCTTGTCGACGTGGGTGGTCTGGCTGTCGGCCTTGAAAAGGAGTTTCCTGGTTTCCCTGGCTTTAAACGTGGGCCAGGCGCCGTTGAGGCTGACGCCGATGTCCGGCGTGTGGGCGTCACGGGCGAGCACCACCTGCACCTTGAGCCTGAATTTGCCGGGCTCCTTCATCATGGCGAATTTGAGCGATATCCTGCGCTTGAACTCCAGCGCAGCGGGGAGCACATCGGCATGCTCAAACCAGGCAAACTCATAGAAACTGTTGGCCTGTGACTGGCAATACTGCTTGGGCTTGCCGGCGAGGGTTTTGAGGTTTTTACATTCCTTGATGGTGTCGTACATGCCCGTGCCGTCGGGAGTGACGAAGTAATTGAAATACTCGATGCCGTCACAGCCCAGGGCCATTTTTCCGGCGGCCTGAGCCCGGGCAATCGGAGGGCACAAGGGGGTGTAGCGGATGGCTGCGGGGCGCTTTGCGGACTCGGGCCCTGTGGGAAGCTGATTGGGGGAAGCATCAACGCAGCCGTAAAGCGCAACATCGGGGCCGAGCTGTTCCTTGAGCTCATCAAAAGGAATGTCCCAGTTGCCGTGCCAGAAATTACCGACGACGACGAAGTCGATAAGGTTCCGCTTGGCCAGGTCGATGACATCGATGCCGTGGGCCTTCATCTGAAGAAACCGGCTCGTGCTCCGAATGCCCACGGGATAGGGCTTTTTGTTCTTCCCGGCCTGGGCATCGGTAAGGGCCCGGATGTTTTCCATGAAGCCGATCATCTTGGGCAGGTGCTTCCTGGATTCCAAGGGATCAAGCGCGAAGGGAGAGCGCATCCAGTCCAGCTCGAGGCCTTCGTAGTCGTATTCCTCAACGGGTTCGGCGATGACTTCAAGCATGTAATCCCGGACTGCCTGGTGCTTATAATCCAGGCAGCCCAGGCCGTAGAGGGTGCCGTCTTTAGGGTTGAGCTCGCGGCCGGGGAGCCGGTATTTGGGGTTCTTTTGAAGCTCACAGTTCATGAAGCTGCCTTCCCAGCTGTTCATGCCGTGCATGTCGTTCATGCGCGCGGTGAGCCAGGGTTTTATTTTCGCTTTGCGGGCGGCCTTGGCGTACTCGGTGAGCCAGTCTTTGCCGTCTTCAACCATGTCGAGAAATCGGTCGAGCATGGCGCAGACGGAGACGCACCGGTCGGTGAGGTCTTTCTCGGTGAAGTCGGTGTTGTTGGTGGGCGGGTAGTGACCTTTGACGAAGTTATGGTCGCCCCGGGTGTAGCCATCGAGCACGGAGGCGACACGCTTGCTGGGGTACCAGGGATGCTGGCCGTTGAAGTTCACCAGCACGGCGTCGACGCCGGATTTACCCAGCCGGGCGCAGTAGTCGTAGAAGAACTTGGTGTTGAACCGGCCTTTGCCGGCGTGAATGTCAGCGGTGAAGAAATTGCAGTCGGAGTTGAAGATCGAGTGTGCGCCGATGGGTTTCATGTGGCGTGTCCTGGGGAAAGGTCAAGACATGATGCCACTGATATGCCAGTTTGGGAAGGGGGGATGTCAGTGTGCGCCCAGTTGGGGCCGGAGCATCCAGAGGAAGGCGATGCCGCCGAGGATGGCGGTGAAGACGCCCAGAGGGACCAACCCGGTGTTGAGCTGGAGATCAATAAAAGCGCTGAGCGTGTCGGCCATCACAACGAGGCTGGCGCCCAGGAGCGCGGAGCCGGGGATGACCTGGGCATGGCTCGGGCCAAGGGCCAGGCGCGCCAGGTGAGGACAGATGAGCCCGATGAAGGAGATGGGTCCGGCGACGATGACGCCAAGGGCCGCAAGCGTGCTGGCGGCGATGAAAAGAAGGATGCGCAGCCGGCGGGTGTTGACGCCGAGGCTTTGGGCTTCGTCATCGGAGAGCGTGGAAATGTCCAGCGCGCGGGATTGGAAAAGGAGCCCCGCGGTGATGGCCAGGCCGATGCCGGCAATGGGCAAAAGCTGCATCCGGGTGATGCTGTCGGCGATGTAACCCATCATCCAGTAGGAGAGCTTGTCCTTGAGTCCGCCTGGACCGACGATGTAGTTGAGGAAGATGATGATGGCGCCGTTGATGGTGGAGAGCACCACGCCGGTGAGCAGAAGGCCAAGCGGGTCTACGACGCCTTTTTTGCGGGCGGCAAGCAGCACGATGAGCATGCTGGCCATGGCGCCGATCAAAGCGCCAAGCTCAACGCCGGTACCGGCAAGACCCATGGCACGGGTGATGAGCAGTTGAACGATGACACCCAGCCCCGCGCCTGAGGAGAGCCCGAGAATAAAGGGCTCGGCAAGCGGGTTACGCAGGAGGGCCTGAAGCGCGACGCCGGCCACGGCGAGGCAGGAGCCGACAGTGATGCCCGCCAGAAGGCGATCGGGTCGGGGGCCTTCCCACTCGGGCATGCCAATGCCCGCGGAACCGATGAAAAGCCTGAGGAAGCAGGCCAACGCAAAAATAAGGGCAATGCCGACCCAGGCGAAGGCTGCACGGGATGTGGAGGGAGAGGGCATTGTGGGTTTGGAATATTTACGTTGAATGAGCGAAACACCCTCACCCCAACCATCTCCCTGAGGGAGAGGAGGGAAAGAAAAGTCAGGGATTGGATGGCTGCGTGGCGGCCTGGGTTTGTGCGTTCAGCGGAACGTCATTGGCCGGAGCGATCCGGGGAATGTCGACGGTGAGAGGGACCTCCTGCGCCATGCGGCCGGCGAGAGCGACCGCCTGGTCGATTTCCTTGGCTTTGTCAGGATGAATGGCTTTGGCAAAGGAGGCCGCGGCCCGGGCGAGGTTCGTGCTGGGGAGCAGGATCAGCGGATCATTCAGCAGAACAATGCGCTTGTTGGCGACGGCGGGAATGTTCAACCCGCGAAGGGATTCCAGACGCACGTCAGATTCAATGGGGCCCAGAACCGGGGCGTCAGGGGAGAGGAAGAGAATGACGTCCGGCGCGAGGGCGACGAGTTTTTCACGGTCGTAGGTGGGTGCGCCGATCTTGGCTGAGGCCGCGGCGTTCACACCGCCTGCGATTCCAACGAGCTCGTCATTGACGGTCTTGGGACCGGAAGCCATGACGGGAGAAGTGGAGAAAATAACGAGGACTTTGGGCTTGGTCAGGGGCTGAACGGTGTCCTGGATCGCCTGGATCTGGAGATCAAGGGTGCGGCGCAGGCGGATGGCGCTGGTGGGGTCGTCAAGCACGGTGGCCAGATCAGGCTGGCTGGCGGCTTTGTATTGGTCGGCGTCGGGGTCGTGAAGGATGTCGAGGGTTTCGCCGATGGTGTCGGGGTAGCGGTAGGTGTAGAGGGTGAAACGCTTTTTGTCCGCAAGTTCAGAAAGAATTTTGGGCACGCCGGCGCTGCCGGTCATCATCAGCACCATGGTGGGCTTGGTGGCCAGCAGGGCTTCGACGTTGATGTCCTGAAAGTTCCCGACGATGCGTGCCTTGGCGGGCGCGGAGGTGTCGTACTCGGCCTTGCCGACGATGTCGGCATCCATGTGGAGATCGACGAGCATCTGGGAGATGGCGGGAGCCAGGGAGACGATCCTTGGGCCCTGCGTCACAGCCGGAGGCTGTGCAGGAGCCGCGGGCTGGGTGTGGGGAACGTTTGCCGGCTGCGTCGCGCCGTGGGCCGGCTGGGTGTGGCTGTGAGGAACAATGACGACCTGGCCCTGGGTCCGGTCAAAGCCGCGGGTGATGATGTAACCCCAGACGGTGAGAGCGCCGAGGGCGACAAAGACACCAAGGACCAATAGATAGCGGGGGAGCAAACTCATTGCACCATGATAAGCCAAGTGAGCGGGAATAGGCTTTGCCGGTGCGGGGGATTGCTAGATTTCGCCGCCGGTCTGCTGGAAGGCACGAGGCGTGATTTTGTAGCGCTGCTTAAAGAGACGAGCGAAATAATGCTGGGATGAAAACCCGGCGAGGCGGCTGACCTGCTTGATGGATCGGGTTGCGCCCGAGGCGCTGGGGCGCAGCAGACGCACGGCAAGCCTCAGCCGGGCATCAATGATGTGCTGCTTAATGCCCTTGGGCAGCACGCGCGAGGCCAGGGCGTGCAGGTGGCCGGGCGTCATGTCGACGTCCCTGGCAAGCTGGCTGACGCGCCAATCAAACGCAGGCTGAGCGTCGATCCGGGTCAGCAGGCGCAGGATCCGGGGATCGGTGATGGCCCGGGCGCCGTCACCGGGCGCGATGAGCGGGCCGGTGTGCTTCTTGAGCCCGAAAACAGCAAGCTGGGCAATGAGATCGATCACGGCGCTTTCAATGCGCCAGAACTCCGAAGTCGATGTTCTTGAGCGCGGCGGCTTGCCGGATTGTTTACGAATGGCGTCCTGTGCAGCCAGGAGGCGCTTATAGGCCTTTAAAAGACCCGGGGCCTCTTTGGTCCTGAACCTCAAAGGAACCCTCGCCAGCGGGCCGGGGCCACGGCAATCCGGGCCGTCCCATTCCGACGCGGCCCGGCGAACGGGGCGGAAATCAAAGTGGCAGAAATTGAACTCAAGCGTGGGGTGGGTTTCCTCCACCCTGGCGGAAATAAGCGGAGGGAGAAGGAGAAAGTCATCGGGCTGAATCTCGATCCGGTGCCCGGTGCCCAGGACAAAAGCGCCCTTGCCCCTGCGGACCCAGTAAAGGTCCCAGTCTTCAAAAAAGATGGTGACGGGAAGATAGCCGGGCGCGGCGATAAAGCGGCCCGCCATGTGGCTGCTGGCATAGGTGGGAATGCCTTCGGGGAGGAGGACGGTGGGAATCATGGTTAGGTGTCGGATTGTTGTTGCGCCCTGGGTGTCGAACGCGGAAAACCTACTTTATCACGCACCAGACGAAATCAGAGATTTGTGCAACATTTCATTGCTTGCGCTAAAGACGGAGAAAGGGCACCGCTTTATTCTTGCTGCACGTTAATCATGAATCCATTTAAAGGAATCGGGCCGATGGCACTGACTCAAGCGCAAAAAGACAAATATGCAAACGACGGGTACCTGGTGGTGGAGGGCGTGCTGACGCCGGAGCAACTGGCTTCGCTGCGGGCGAAGATCCACGAACTTCAGACGGCGCCGGTGGACGCCAAAGACGGCGTGCGCCGTGAGACCGAAGGCGGAACGGGCCCGCTTCGCAAACTCAATGCCCTGGTGCCGGTGTCGGAATTTTTCAAAGGTCTGGCCAGCCTGTCTTCGATCACGGACATCGCCTGCGAGCTGACGGACAACGCAAAACAGTTGTGGATGTACAGCGATCAGGTGTTCATGAAGCCGGCCAAGTGCGGGTCGGAAAAACCGCTTCACCAGGACAACTCTTATTTCGCTGTGGAGCCGATGACGCAGGGAATCACCTGCTGGCTGGCCATCGATGACGCGACGCCGGAAAACGGGTGCATGCGATACATTCCCAAGAGCCACAAGCTGGGGCTGGTTCCGCACCGGGAGCTGGGCAGCGCGCTGCACCTGACGCCCGATGATCCCAAGTACATGGGGACGGAGATTCACGTGCCGATCCCCGCGGGCGCGGCGATCTTCCATCACCTGTGCACCATGCACAGCTCCGGCGCAAACACCAGCGACAAACCTCGACGGGCATGGGCGCTGCATTACGTGAACGGAGACGCGACCTGCCCCAGGCTGGCGCGGGAAAAGATGACTTTGATCCGTGGTTGAGGGGATTCAGGAATGCTCGATGTAAGATGGAAGATGTTGGATGTGGCAGAGGGGAAATGGCGTTGCGGTGAGTCGTGTGATTTTGAGGGGTGTGCGGAAGGTCGGGCTCATGCCCAAATACCCTCGCTGACGCGTCGGGCTAACGGTTTTTTGGTGGGATGATGGGCGAGGGGCTTTTGTTGGCGCGTGGCCCGGACACAACACGGCTGCGGGCTGTGCCACCCAAGGGGGATTACCGGCCTTCGAGGAGACGCAGGCCAAGGAAGTCGGAGAGTTCGTCGATGCGTTTTACTTTATTGATGACGTTCTGGATGTTGTAGTCGAGCCGGATGAACTCGACTTTGTCATCGGTGATGATGGCGTAGCTGGACCGGGGATCGCGGTCGCGGGGCTGGCCGACGGAGCCGGGGTTGATGATGTACTTTTCGCCGTTGCCGAACTTGAAGTGAAAGGTCTGGTCTTTCAGATCGGTGGGCTGGAAGAAGTCGGGCTCGTTGGTGAACACACCGGGGACGTGGGTGTGGCCGACGAAGCAGCGGGCGTCGAAGCGTTCAAAGATGGCTTCGAGCTTGGGCTGGTTGTTGATGACGTCGTCGGGGAAGATGTATTCGTTGATGGGCCGGCGGGGTGAGGCGTGGACGCAGAGGGTTTCGCCGAACTTTTCGCGGATTTTCAGATTACCCAGGTATTCCCAGCGCTTACGGGCCTTGTTGATGTCTGGTTCGCTCTCGATTTCGCGGCGCGTCCAGTAGGCTGCGGCCTCGGCGCTGGCGTTGAAGCTGGTGGGTTCATAGAGAACGGCAAAGTCGTGGTTGCCCATGAGGGACCAGTTGCAATTCTCCATGACCAGATCGAGGCATTCCTTGGGATTGGGGCCGTAGCCGATGATGTCCCCAAGGCAGAGCGTGGTGGGTATGGACCTGCGTTTGATATCCGCAAGGACGACCTGAAGGGCGTCAAGGTTGCCATGGATATCAGAAATAAGCGCAACAGGCGTCGTCATAGTCACCCGTATGAAATAAAAGACGGCACCAGGGAGGCGCCTGGGCGACCTGACGCCCAAGTTCATATCAACATAACACGGGTGATGCTTGCTTGCACCCGAGGCAAGCGTGGGTGGGAAGGGTGGGGGAAAGCGGGAATGAGGAAGGGTCTGGGGTTCAAGGTCTGGGGTCTGGTTAGAAGTAAAGAAGATGGACGGGGTATATCGAGCTAAAAACTGATTAAAACCTTCTATTTCTGACCAAACCCCAGACCCGAGACCCCAGACCTGTCCTGCGCAGCCTTGCCCTTGGGGGGCATGTCGCGGATCATAGGCTGGCTTATGACGGTTACGAAAGCGTCAAGAATCTTGATTGTCCGGCCGACGGCGTTGGGGGATGTGAGTCGGACGGTGCCGTGCCTGGTCACGCTCAGAAAGGCGCACCCGGATGCCACCATCGATTGGATGGTGCATGATGCGTTTGGCGCGGCCGTGCGCTATCACCCGGACGTGCGCGCGGTGATTCCGTTTGCCAGAGGTAAGTTTTCCTCGCTGTGGCACAGCCCGGCGGCGATCCGGGATGTGTGGGTCTGGCTTAAAAGCCTCAGGTCCGTGAAATACGACCTGGTGGTGGACCTGCAAGGGCTTTTGCGGTCGGGGTTTTTCACAGGCATCACAGGCGCGCCCAAACGCCTGGGGTTCACCAATGCGCGTGAGGGCGGGTGGCTGTTTTACAACCACAAGCACTCGGTGGACTGGGGCCTGCACGCGGTGGACCGGATGCTGGGTCTGCTGGCGGCGGAAGGGTATGAGATCAGCCACGACATGCGGCTTTACACATGCGCGCAAGACCGGGCATGGGCTAAATCAACACTGATGGCGGGGGACGTGAACCCGGAACCCAATGGCTATTTCGTGATCGCGCCGACCGCCAAGTGGCTGTGCAAGTGCTGGCCGGTGGAACGCTTTGCAGAAATCACCAGGCGGCTTTTGGAATCCGGCAAAGCGGGGTCCAGCGGGGTGATCCTGGCAGCGCCCAGCGAGAAGCCGGTGGTCGACAAGCTCATGTCGCTGGTTGGCATGCCCGGGAGGCTCATCGCGCCAAGCACCAAGGTGGGGGAAATGATGGCGCTGATCGAAAACGCCAGCGTGGTGGTGTGCAACGACTCCGCACCGGTGCACATCGCGGTGGGGTTCGACCGGCCGGTGGTATCGGTGTTTGGCCCCACGGACCCGAGGCTGGTGGGCCCGTACCGGCGCGAGAGCTCCGTGGTGCAGGCACCCAGCGCCAAGACGATGGAAAAGTTCGACTATCGCGGGCAGAAGGACGATCAAACGCTGATTTCCCAAGTGACGATCGAGATGGTGTGGGAGAAAACCCAGGAAGTGATGAAATGGTGATTTTGCTTGGGTTTGGGGTTGAGCCGGTTTGAGAATGAGGGTGCAAAAATTCCGTGAGATGGGGGTGGGGGCGGGGGTAATGTGGTGTCATGGAAAACAACAAATCAACCTTAGGCGACGCGGCAGCGACGGTGGCGAGCGAGACCGTCAGCGGCGTGGCGCAGACGGCAGGCACGGTTGCGGAAGTTGTGACCGGAGCCACGGCAGAAGCCGGCAGCACGGCCGCAGGCGGGGTGATTGAAGTCGCGACGAACGTGGTGAGCGCAGCGGCGGAAGCGGCTGCCAATGTCGCAGGCGAAATTCTGGGCGGGCTGTAAACCAACATTCCGATTCAAGGGGATCCACAGTGTTCACAAACACGAATAAACCGGGCAAGCCCAAACGCAAAGGCCCAAACATCCAAGTGGTGGCCGCTTCGGCGGCGCAAGCCAGACATTTGAATGTCGAGGGTGAGCCCATCACCCGGACGCACGGGGGCATTGAACCGATGAATTCCGAGCCGTCGTTGCTGCGGGATGTGGTGGGGGATGCGACGGTCGAATTGATTGAGGCAGGCGCGACGATAACCGGCGAAGCGGCGTCCAAGGCGCTTGAGACCGGGGTGGAAGTCGTCGGAGGTCTTGCAAGCAAAGCGATTGAGGCTGCGGGGGATGTGATTTCGTAACGCGGGGTTTTGAAGCTGCACCAAAATGAAAAACGGGCCCCGCTGTGGGGCCCGTTTTTTGTTGGTCGGCTTCGCCGGGAGCGTTTAGAACTTGGTGAAGGCCGCATCGCCCCAGAGGATGAGGATTTTGGAATGGGCGGGAACTCCCGTGGTGATCAGATTGGACGCGGGAGCATTCGAGGAGGCATGGCCCTCAGGGTCATTGAAACGGATTATCCGGCTGGTCACGGACTGCGAGCCTGAAAACTTAAGGCCTGCGGTCACAGGCTCTTCGCCGGTGTTGACCAGGAGAAGCGCGCCCTTTTTATCGCTGCCCCATTGGCGGATGGTGGCTTGGCCCGGCTTGGGTTCCTTGAGGGTGGCGGTGGGGGTGACTTCCTTTAAGCCCGCGATCTTCGAAGCGAAAAAGTTGAGGTCGGCATTGATGCTCCCCGCAGTCTTCCAGAGCTCGGGCTGCTCCTTGGCAATGTTGGTGTCCTTCTTGCCGGAGACGTAGCTGTAGTCGTAATAGCCGATGCCGTCCGCGCCGGCGGCGACGGCGAGCCACACCATTTCGCGGAGTTCTGCGGGGGTGGGGTACCGAAGGTCTTTGTCCCAGGTGAAAAGCTGGAGGATGGGGAGGATGGCTTTTTTGCCGGCTGAGGCCTTGCGTGCCCGGGCGACGGCGTCGCCCACGGTGCTGATGGGCTGGTAAGGGACGGGGTAGAGGTAGGGGGCGCTCACGTCGATGGTGTTTACGAGGTCGTCGTACTGCGCGGCAGAAGGAAGCACGTTTTTCTCAACGCCTTCGGGTTCGTTGACCCAGTAGCCGATGGCGTGAAAAACCGGGCGATCCGGAAGCAGCTTCTGGACTTTTTCCAAGTCCTCCTTGGACTGGGCAATGGGGTCTTTTTTGAAGTTGAGCATGGGGCTGTCCATGCCAATGCCAAAGAGAGTGCCTTCGACCTGGGTCGGCGGCTTTTTGGGGTAGGCGTGCTGAGCGAGATAGAAGCCAGCGCCCCAGGCTTTTTCGGCGTCCTCAGGCTTGTTGACGGTGAGAACGTTGTAGCCCTGCTTGTGGAACTCGGCGAGCTCTTCAGGGGATGTCTTGGCGCTGTAGAGCATGACGGGGAAGAAAGGCTTGGAGTTGACCTGAAAACCCTGCCCGGGAACGAAAGTGGCGCTCTTGATGGGCGCGGCTTTTTTCCCGGCGGGCTGGGTGGCGGGGGCCGGATCGACGGCGAAAGCAGGGAATGTGACCAGTGAAGAGAGGCCCAGAACCAGGGCGCTTAAGACAAGACGTGAGGACGTTTGGGACAGCATGCCGGGTTTCCTTTGATTTTTTGAAGTGAATCGTTATTTCCCCGGCACAGGTCTTCTACAGACGCTCGGGAGGGCTGGCAAGTTTCATATGACGTGTTTTGTCATGTTTAAACGCGTTATTAAAACAGGCCAAGGCCCGGGAAACCGCTGAAAAAGAGAAGCGGGAGCGCCAAAACACTTGATATGACATTAAAAACCGGTTTTAGAGACAAAAACGCTTGCAGCGCAAAGAGGGGGGGATAGAGTCGCTCGGGTTTTTAAATTCACTTCTCCCATGAAGATCTCTTCAACAAGGCAACATCCAAATGGCAAAAAGCAGCAGTTCCAAGGTGTTCAAGACCGACAAACGCATCAAGCTGGGCATCTGGGGCCTGGGGCGCGGGATGTCGTTCTTCAAGACGTGCGAAGCACTCAACATCGACGTGGTGGCCGGGTGCGACTTCAACCAGCACCTGCGTGAGAACTTCAGCAAAAACAGCCCCGACTCGTTTGTGACCGACGACGTCGACAAGTTTCTGGCTCAGGACATCGACGCCGTGCTGCTGGCGACGTACTGCCCGGAACACGGCCCCGATGCCGTCAAGTGCCTCAAGGCCGGCAAGCATGTGCTTTCAGAGGTGACGGCGTTCCACACCATGGCCCAGGGCGTGGAGCTGGTGGAAGCGGTGGAGAAGTCCGGCAAGGTTTACCAGATGGCGGAGAACTACCCTTACAGCCGGTCGAACATGTGGCTTCAGCGCAAGTGGAAAGAAGGCTTGTTTGGCGAGCTGGCATACGCCGAGTACGAGTACGTGCATGAATGCCGGTCGCTGGCGTACACCTATGGGGACGGCTCGCCGGTGATCCCCGGGAACCAGGCGCACTCCTGGCGAAGCTGGCTGAACTTCCACTATTACAACACGCACTCCCTGGGGCCGATGATGTATATCACCGGCCTGCGGCCCACGCGTGTGACCACGCTGCCCAGCGAAGTGACGATGGCAGGGTACCCCATGAAAGGCAAGAACTACGGCATGGGCGGACCGACGCCGTCGCTGATCAATATGTCCAACGGATCGGTGGTGCGGAACCTGATGGGCGCGACGTCCAACGACACGCATCAGCAGCGGATCTGGGGCACGCTGGGGGCCGCTGAGGGGGATGACTGGAACTTCACGGTCCGGCTTGGTGCGTCGGGCCGGTCGCCGAAACTGAAGGTGATTCCCACGTGGGATGAGCTGGGCGAACTGGCCGCCAAGACCGGGCACGGGGGCGGAGACTTCTGGGTGATGTACTACTTCGCCAGGCACATCCTGGAAGGCATTCCCGGGCCGTTTGACGTCTACGGCGCTGCGGACTGCACCATGCAGGGCATCCTGGCGTTCAAATCAGGCACGCTCAACGGGCAGCCGATGGACATCCCCGACCTGCGCGACAAGAAGCAGCGCGACGCCTACCGGAACGACCATTTCGCCCAGGTACGCTTTGACTACAAAAACGGGCTGTTCCCAAAAGGCGCGGATGAATCCATCACCCTGGGGTTCGCCCAGTGCATGAAGGACCTGATCAAGCTGACGGGAACGTACCGGGCCTACAGAGACTGGTCCCTGGTGGCGCCGGACCTGCAGGAGCCCGACGAGGCGTTAAAGCTGGCGGAAAAATTCATGCCGCAGCTGGAAGCGCTGCAGACGGTGCAGAAGCAGGCGCAGGTGATGGTGGATTTGTATCCCGACTCCACCGCGGCGCGTGTGCTGGGCGAACTGCTCACCGTGGGGGATGCGCCCATCGTCAGCAAAAACGACTACGCCAAGCGGCTTAAAGGGGAGTACGCCAAGCTCAAGAAGAGCGTAACGAAACTGAGCGCCAAGCGCGGCGCGCCCAAGGCGGGCGACAAGTGGACCGCGCCTTTCCTGGTGAACCCCATGGTGTCCAAGATCCACTCCAAGACGAAAGACGGCTTAAAGGGTGCGAAGGCCGTTGCCCTTAAAGACAAGGCCGGCTGGATGCGCGGGATGTGTGAGGCGCATGCGCCAGGCTTTGTGAACATCCATCAGCTTGTGGGATCGCAGGACGGCATTGTGTTCATCGGGTTTAAGGTGCACGCGGCCCAGGCTGGGACGTATGACCTGCTGCTGGGATACGACGGCGGCGTGCGCGCATGGCTCAACGGCAAGCAGGTCCATCTGGACCCGGAGTTGATCAACCCCGCACACGCAGACCGGGCCAAGGTGCCGGTGAAACTTAAGAAGGGGATCAATGAACTCATGTTGGCGCAGGACACCGCCAAGGGCTCGGGCTGGGGCGTGTATGCCCGGCTGGCGATCCCCAAGGCTGATCGCAAGGGCGAGAAGACCAAGCTGCTGCCGGTTGAGGGGTAAGCGCTGATTGAATGGATTTAATGCAACCGCCACGGGTTTTCCGTGGCGGTTGTCATTTACAAATACCTTGACGGCAGGGGGTGGAATTTGATATTGTTATAACATAAACGGTTCCGTGGCTTAGCCACTGATTTATTTTCAACGACTGCCCTCACCGCTGTCACGTCGGCATTTTTAGAGAGATGAAAAGAGCATGGATAAGAGTTCCAATCGCGGTCAGCCCGGCTTCACGCTCGTCGAAATGCTGGTGGTGATTGCGATTACCGCGGTGTTGCTGAGCGTGCTGCTGCCGGCATTGAGCGGGGCACGGGAACAGGCATACAAAGCGAGCTGCCAATCCAACCAGAGGCAAAT
The DNA here is from genome assembly GCA_964542875.1 of uncultured Phycisphaeraceae bacterium. Taxonomy (GTDB): domain Bacteria; phylum Planctomycetota; class Phycisphaerae; order Phycisphaerales; family Phycisphaeraceae; genus CAZGOM01. Next base: position 23,674 of record CAZIWA010000004.1, on the reverse strand, counting down.
CGGGATCGCATTGGCGACATACGCCGCAAGTTACCGGAACGAAGTGCCGGGCAACGCCCATAACCCGGACAGCCTGTCCACCCGCGGCCCCTTCAGGCAGGTGGATGAAACAGAGGTGTACGCCAAAGAGCCTTCCGGCCCGGGGATCCGGATGGATAAACCGGGCACCTTCACATGGACCGGGCTGGGGCTCATCTGGGCGACGGAGTTCATCCCTTACAACCGTTCAGGGGGCAAGGTGTTGTGGTGCGCCGCAGAGTTCAAGGGCAAGTACAACGGCACGGTTTCCGCGGGCGACTGGGGCAGCGGAGTGGGACGCTTTGCCGACACGACCATGAAAAATATCCAGTGGACCAGCGCCGGCGACCTGGCCTGGACTTTTCGAAGCGGCTATTCCTACCGGTCACTGGGCGGGATGAATGGAACCTTTCTGAACAAGGGCACGTATCGGATCGATGGGCTGTACGCCAACGTGGCGGTGGTGGACTCGGTGCGCAACCCCTGGAGCGTTTTGTACGACTACCGGTATTACTCGCACGGCGGGTCGGCAGGGTACACGGGCATCAACCGGCTGTGGTTCGACGGGCATGTGAAGTGGGCCAGCGACCCCGGCGTGGCGTACACCGCGCAGGTGCCTTCCGCGAGCCCCGGGCTGTACGGAAACTGGTATACGGACTCGTCGCGCAACACGTGGCGGGTGCATGAGTCGATGAATTAAATGCACGCCTTCGCCGATATCACTTGGCGCGTTTTCTGGGCGCCGGTTTTTGAGCGCCGGCGGGCGTATCGTCGACGAGGATGTTGACGGCGGCGGAGAGGGCCAGGGCGGTTTCGCCGGCGGTTTGGGACTTCACGACGATGACTTGCGCCGCAGGGTCTGCCCGGACGACGGCGATCTGCCCGCCTGGCTTAAAGCCAAGATGGTCGATGAATTTCAGGAAGTCAGGGGATTGGTCAAGGATGCGTTTGACGGTGGCGTTCTGGCCGGGAGCGCAGAGGGTGACGGGCTTGAGGTCTGAGTCGGGGAACTGGCCTTTGGCGTTGGGGATGGGGTCGCCGTGCGGGTCGGCCTGGGGATGGCCGAGGAATTCATCGATGTTGGCCAGAAGCTTGTCGGAGATGGCGTGCTCGATGGTTTCGGCTTCTTCGTGAACCTGGGCCCAGTCGATTTTGAGGGTTTTGACGAGGAAAAGCTCGATGAGCCGGTGCCTGCGCAATACCTGCGCGGCGGTGGCGTGGCCCGAAGGGGTAAGCCGAACGCCCTTATGGGGAACATACTCCACCCAGCCCTGGCCGACGAGGGTTTTAACCATGCCGGTGGCGCTGGCGCCGGTGACGCCGACGGCCAAGGCGAGATCACCCATGGGCATGGCGCTGCTGGTTTTGCGCTGGTGGAGCAGGATGCGCTTTAAATAGTCTTCACGGCTGATGTTGTTTGCTGGCAATGAGGGTCTCAGGATTTAAGGTGGGCCAGAGAATGAGAGTATACGCGCCATTGTTAGGAGTTAAAAAGCCCGGGCTTGACTTTTAGGCATGCCTAAACTATTACTATGGTGACGTGAATCGCGCTTTCCGGCGCGGCTTTAATCTATCCATGAGGAGGTTGATCATGCGCAGCGTATGGATGTTGGTGTTGATGGCGGGCTTTGCGTGGTTGATGGCGGCGGGCTCCGCGATGGCGGCCGAGGGCCACTCGGGCAAGTCCGAGCAAAAGCAGGTCAAACCGCCCACGAGCTACCCCTACAAAGCGGCGTCCACCGTGGCGATGGTGTCCGACGTGGTGAAACGCGTCGCGGGCGACAAAGCCAAAGTGACGGGCATCGTGGGCACCGGCGTGGACCCGCACCTCTACAAGCCCACCACCAGCGATGTGCGCGTGCTGGCGGATGCTCAGATCGTGTTCTACTCCGGGCTCCACCTGGAAGGAAAGATGGGTGAAGTGCTGGAGAAGACAGGGCAAAAGAAGCCGACCATCGCCGTCACCGAAAAGCTCGACGAGAAATACATCATCCACCCCGAAGGGCAAGAAGGCGCGCCCGACCCGCACGTGTGGATGGACCTTGCGGCGTGGGCCAAGGCGACACAAGCGGTGCAGGAAGCGCTCGGCAAGTTCGACCCGGCCAACGCGGCCCTTTATAAGGCCAATGCGCAAAAGCTCGAAGAAGAGATCCTCGCGCTGGACGCCTACGGCAAGAAGGTGATGGCCACGGTTCCCAAAGAGAGCCGGGTGCTGATTACCTCACACGATGCATTCAACTACTTCGGGCGCGCATACAACCTGGAAGTGATGGGCATTCAAGGCATCTCCACGGAATCCGAAGCCGGGCTGAGCGACATCAACAAACTGGTGGATACGATCGTCAAACGCAAGATCAAAGCCGTGTTCGTGGAGAGCAGCGTCTCGCCCAAGAACATCAAGGCGCTGATCGAAGGCGCCAAGGCACGCGGGCATGAAGTGATCATCGGCGGGGAACTCTACTCCGACGCGATGGGCGAGGAAGGCACCTACGAAGGCACCTACCTTGGCATGCTGGACCACAATCTGACCATCGTGGCCCACGCGCTGGGCGGCGACGCACCGGCCAAAGGATTCGCCGGAAAGCTCCAAGAGAAGAAGTAAAGCACCATCCGGGGGTTTGCAGGCTCGGGGGACCGAGGCGTCAAAGGCAACCGCAACGACCCTCACCCCGCCCCTCTCTCAAAAAAGAGAGGGGGCTTGAGAAAGACCCAGACATGACGGCGATCCAAAAACCCAGCGTAGCCACAGGCGAAGAGCACCCAAAAGGGCTTCCCCTTTCCATCCATGACATGACCGTGGCCTACGGGCACAAGCCCGTGCTGTGGGACATCGACCTGGACATCCCCGAAGGGAAGCTGGTGGGCGTGCTGGGGCCCAACGGCGCGGGCAAAAGCACGCTCATCAAAGCGGTGCTGGACCTGGTGCCCAGGGCCTCGGGCCAGGTGACGGTGTACGACCGGCCGTATAAGAAAAACAGGTCCGTGGTGGGGTACGTGCCCCAACGCGAGAGCGTGGACTGGGACTTTCCCGTCAGCGCGCTGGATGTGGTGACGATGGGGCGCTATGGGCTCATCGGCTGGTGCCTGCCGGTGACGCGCGGGCACAAAAAAGCCGGCCTGGAAGCGCTGGACCGAGTGGGCATGGCGGACTACGCGCACAGGCAGATCAGCCAGCTTTCAGGCGGGCAGCAGCAACGCGTATTCCTGGCCCGGGCCCTGGCCCAGGAAGCCAGGCTCTACTTCATGGACGAACCGTTTGCCGGAGTGGACGCGGGAACGGAAAAAACCATCGTGGCCATCCTGCGTGACCTGCAGAAGCAAGGCAAAACCACGCTGGTGGTGCATCACGACCTGCAGACCGTGCCGGACTACTTCGACTACGTGATCCTGCTGAACATGCGCGTGGTGGCCCACGGCCCCACGGAGACGACGTTCACCCGGGAGAACCTGCTGAAAACCTACGGCGGAAAACTGACGCTGCTGGACGAGGCCGCAGAGGCCCTGCGCCTGCAGGGGGGCCGGCTGCGATGAGCAACGCCCTGACAAACTGGGCCGCGGAGAACTACAACACACTGGTGGTGCTGGCAGGCGTGAGCGCGCTGGGCCTGGCCTCAGGCGTGGTTGGCTGCTTCATGCTGCTGCGCAAACGCGCGCTGATGGCCGACGCCCTGAGCCACGCCACGCTGCCGGGCATCGGCCTGGCGTTCATGGTGATGGTGGCAATGGGGCACTCGGGCAAATCGCTGCCGGGGCTGCTCCTTGGCGCGACCGTCACGGGCGTGCTGGGCGCGCTGGTGGTGCTGCTGTTAAGAAACCTCACAAGACTGAAGGAAGATGCATCGCTGGGCATTGTGCTGAGCGTGTTTTTCGGCGCCGGCGTCTGCCTGATGGGGTGGATCCAAAAGATGAAGGAAGGGCACGCCGCGGGGCTGGAGTCCTTCATTTACGGAAAAACGGCATCGATGGTGGCACAGGATGCGTGGCTGATCGCAGGGGCCGGCGGCGCGTGCGTCGCGATCTGCCTGCTGTTCTATAAAGAGTTCCGGCTGATCTGTTTCGACACGGGCTTTGCGCGCAGCCAAGGGTGGCCGGTGACCTTCATCGACGCCGCACTGATGGGGCTGACGATCCTGGTGGTGGTGATCGGCCTGCAGGCGGTGGGCTTGATCCTGGTGATCGCGCTTTTGATCATTCCGCCTGCGGCGGCGAGGTTCTGGACCGACCGGCTCAACGTGATGCTGCTGATCTCCGGCACGCTGGGGCTGTCTTCCGGCGTCATCGGCGCAATGATCAGCGCGCAGCACCCGAAACTGCCTTCAGGCGCGGTGATCGTGCTGGTGGCCATCGGGTTGTTTATCGTCTCCATGATGCTTGCGCCCAACCGGGGCGTGATCGCCCGGATCTACAGGCACAACCGGCTGACCGCACGCATCGCGAGGCAACAGTTTCTGCGCACGCTGTTTGAGCTGACCGAGGAACTTTCGCCCGGACCGGTGACGCCGGATATGCCCGGCGTACGCGTGCCGGTGAAAAGGCTGGCATCGCGCCGATCGTGGTCGAGCGCGGAACTGGCCCGGCAGATCAAACGTGGGCTGAGCGAAGGAACCCTGGCGTCCACCCCCGACGGCACTGTGCAGCTAAGCAACACCGGCCTGGTGGAAGCGGGAAGGCACACGCGCAACCATCGGCTGTGGGAGATGTACCTGATTACGCACGCGGATATTGCGCCAAGCCATGTGGATCGCGACGCACACGCCGTGGAGCATGTGCTGGGCGAAGAGATGGTGGCCCGGCTGGAAGCGCTGATCCCGGCAATGCCCGGCAGGCATGTGCCGGCAAGCCCGCATGGGCTGGCGAGCAACGACGGCCAGAAGACAAAGCGAGGGCCGGCATGACCTGGACCTGGACGATGGTGGACACGTGGATCGTGATTGCAGGGGCGCTGTGTGCGATGTCGTGCGCGCTTTTGGGGTCGTTCCTGGTGCTCCGGAAGATGAGCATGATGGGCGACGCAATCAGCCACGCCGTGCTGCCGGGAATCGCGGTGGCGTTCATGGTGACGCAGAGCCGGGCGACGCTGCCGATGTTCATCGGCGCCGCGGTGGTGGGCGTGCTGACGGCTGTGATGACGCAATGGGTGGCCAAGTCCGGCAAGGTGGATGAGAGCGCCTCCATGGGCGTGGTGTTCACCGGGCTTTTCGCGCTGGGGCTGCTGCTGGTGGTGCAGGCCGCCAACGGGACGGACCTGGACGCAAGCTGCGTGCTCTACGGCTCACTGGAAATGACGCACTTCGACACGCTGGCGCTGTTTGAGCCGCGCACCCTGCTGGGCATCGAGTGGGACGGGGAAATACCCCGGTCGGTGGTGATTTTGAGCAGCGTGTTTGTGGTGAACCTGCTGTGCGTGCTGGTGTTTTACAAGGAATTGAAAATCAGCTCCTTCGATCCGGCGCTGGCGACGACGCTGGGCATCCCGGCGTGGGTGATGCATTACCTGCTGATGACGCTGGTGGCGGTGACCACGGTGGCGTGCTTCGACAGCGTGGGGTCCATCCTGGTGGTGGCCATGCTGATCGTGCCCGCGGCCGCGGCTCATCTGCTGACGGACCGGCTGCCGGTGATGCTGCTGGTGGCGTGCGTGATCGGAATCATCTCCGCAGCGGGGGGCCACTTTTTCGCAGTCACGCTGCCCACGGCGCTGGAGCTGCACGACACCAATACCTCAGGCATGATGGCGCTGGTTTCGGGCGTCATTCTTGGACTGGCGGTGGTGTTCTCCCCCAGCCACGGCGTGGCCATCGGCTATGCCAAACGGCTGGCGCTGGGCATGCGCATCCTGGAAGAGGACGTGCTGGGCATTCTCTACCGGGTCCATGAAGCACGGGGCACCGGCGCGGGTGACGAGGTGCTGCGCGAGGCGCTTCATATCAGCGGATTCAAACTGAGCCTGGCCAAACGCCGATTGATCGGGCGTGGGCAGGTGATCAACAGCACCGACGGATTGACGCTTACGCAAGCAGGGCGCACGCAGGCAAGCCAGATCATCCGGACGCACCGGCTGTGGGAGAGTTATTTATCGCAGCATCTGGGGCTGCCCATCGACCATGTACACGCGCCCGCTGAGGCGCTGGAGCATGTGCGCACCCGGCGGGTGGTGGAAGGCCTGGCCGCGGATGTGGATGCAAGCCAACCGGACCCGCAGGGCAAGCCGATTCCGCATGCGGAAGATGGCGCCAAGAAATAAGGCCAATCGTCGAACCCGCCACTGACACCCGGTTAATTGATGGATTCACGGGCAGGCCAGGTGAGGTTGCGCTTGTTGACCAGATACCAGTTGCGCATGAGATCGATCTGAAAAGTCATGAGGCCGGGGTCGGCCCAGACTTCAAAGCCGGGCATGTTGTTGGGCATGACGGGCTCAAGGGCGTGCCACCAGCGCTTGTCGTCAAACATTTCGATCAGCGGCAGGTAAGGCTCGCCTCTTGGGTTAAAAAGGAATTCCAGAGGGCCGTCGTCATGCTTAAAGAGCAAACCAAGCGTGATGGTGGATCGGGGAAGGTCGGGCCGCATGAGCAGGCCGCGAAGGTTGTCATGGTCCTGGGTGAAGGGGCGAATGGGTTCACCGGGGGTCTGCATGAAGAGGCCCAGACGCAGGATCTGCTGGACGGCCCAGACATCTTCATCGCGGACGCGACGGGCGAGGAGTTCGGGCTGGGTACCGGTGAGGCCGGCGAGGAATCCGCCTGACATTTTGGCGTTGTCGTTGTAGTCCTTAAGCAGTTTTGCGACCAGCTCACCCTGGTCTTTCTTGGGCATCTGCTGCCAGGCGATGATGCAGGCCTGATCGCGGATGTGTGCGGCGTCGTGGGAGAGAAGGGGGTAGATGTCGTCAGGCTTAATGGCGTCGGCGGCGCGCAGAACGGCGAGCTTGATGGAGTCCGGCATTTCGGAAGTAGGGCGCGCGCCGGGGAGCGAACCGGGGGCAAGGCCTTCGGCATAAGCCAGTGCGAACATGGGGTTGACGAGCAGTTTTTCAAACGCTTTGAGATGGTGATCAATAACAATGCCGGCTTTTTCCTCAGGGGCGGCGAGCTGGTGATAAGCGGCGCTGAAAAGCATGTTCCAGGAAGGATCGCCGATGGTCTCTTTGCTTTGGAGCGAGAGGATGTGCCGGGCGCTGGCGTGCATGGCGGCGTTGTTTTGCGCGTTGAAAGGGAAGGCCAGCACGGCCCGCCAATAAAGCCATGCGTTGGCGGGGTTCAAGGTGGTAGCGGGGGCTTTGACGCCGGGGAGCTGGAGCTGGCTAATCAACCGCTGTAATGTTTCAGGGGTCACGCCGTGCTTGCCGGCCTTCAGGGCGTAGACCGCGCCTGTCCGGCTTGGGAAAGCAACGGCATCGTCCAGCACCAGTCCGGCAATGGCCTGCTCCGCGCCGGGCGCCTGCGAAACGACAAGCGCCCAGGCTGCGGCCTGCACAACGGCGTCGGGGCGCTTGGCCAGGTTTTCGGGGAGGGTTTTGGCTTCCTTCAGTGAGCCGAGCATGATCCATGCCTGCTGGGCGATTTTCGCGTTGGGGTCCAGCGTTCGCTCGTTCATCAATGCGAGATAGGGTACCGGGTTTTTGCCGGCGTGGGCCAGGTCGGCGCAGGCCACCAGGGCGCTGTAGCGGGCTTGATCGTCCGTGTCGTTCATGAGCGTGGACATGAGCGCGATGACACCGGGATTGGAAGCGATATCCGAAAGCTCGCCGATGTACTGGGAGACAACCATCCGGTTGGCGGGGTTGATGTCCTTGGAAAGGATGGTGAGCCAGCGCAGATAAACGGGCGCGGGCACGGTTTGACGATTCCAGACGCCAGCGGCATCAAGCGCGCGCATGATCTGAAAAAAGTTGGCGTCATCCTCGGATTCTTCCATCAGTGCGACGGCCGCCTGGCGCGTGCCGGCATCCCGTGGGGCATTCTTGACGATGTAGTTGAGCCCGAGGAGACGGGTCTGGGCGTCGGCGGAGGTGGCTTTGCCGGCCCGGTACTTGCGGGCCAAGCCCGGGCCGTAGGTGATAACCAGCGGGATGCAGGCGACGGTGAGAAGGCACAGCCCGATGAGGACGCTTTGAATCAGCGAGATGAGCTTCTTGCGTTGCATGGATGAAGGGTATCGGGTTTGGGGTGAAGGCGTGGGGATTTTGATGGAGTTTACCGGGGTATGAGTCAGACGTCGGGGCGCACGGATTGTTCGAAGCGGGTTCTATAATGTGGGCATGCCAGAGCTACCAGAGGTGGAGAATGTCGGGCGGTCGATTCGGCCTCATGTTTTGGGGCGGCGGGTGATCGGTGTTCATTTATTCCGGCGGGATGTGATTGATGGGCCGTGTACGGATGAGGCCATGCTGGTGGGGCGCGTGGTGGCAGGAGTGTTGCGGTATGGCAAGCAGCTCGCCCTGGTGGGGGGTGATAAAGGTGAGCGCCACCAAGAGAAGCTGAGCCAATGGGTGCGCAGGCCCGGGCTGGTGCCGACGGGCCTGGCAGGCCGAGTGATCGGCGTTCAATTGGGCATGACGGGGAGCCTTCGGTGGCTTTCGGCTGGCACAAAGCTCGATGTTCTGGAGGCGCACACCCATGTGGTGTGGCAAATGGAAGACGGCGGGCTGCTGACCTTCAAAGACCCTCGGCGTTTTGGAGGTTTAACGACGTCCGAAACGTTTCGCGAACATTGTTCGCACAAGTGGGAAAGCCTGGGGCCTGACACACTGACGATCACCGGACGCGCCTTGGCAAATGGGCTGGCTGGAACACAAAGGCCGATCAAATCAGCACTTTTGGATCAAACGGTGGCTGCGGGGATCGGGAATATATACGCGGATGAGGCGTTGTTTGCCGCAGGGATTCATCCGCTGGAAACCGCGAACAAAGTTCATCCAAGCCGGGTGGATGAATTGGCCAAACACGTAAGACGCATCCTTAAGAAGAGTATTGTGGCGGGGGGATCCACCATCCGGGACTACGCCAACGGTCAAGGGGAAGCCGGCGGGTTTCAGGACAGGCACAAGGTTTATGGACGGGCAGGGATGAAGTGCAAGAAATGCAGGACGACGCTTACCGGCCTCGTGTTACAGGGTCGGGCGACGGTGTGTTGTGGGGTGTGTCAGCCGATGCCTGTGTGACGGCGATGGGGTGAACAGTGTTCTTGGGAACGACCTTGCCGTGCCGGATGAGCTGAAACAGGTCGATGGCGCCACGGAAGCCGGAAACGATCAAAGAAAGCAGCTCACGGATGGAATCCAGCCCGAATTCAATCCATTTGCAGATGATCCAGTAGATCCCGGCGATGGGAAGGGCCATGATCGCGGGCAGCCCGATATAGCCAAGAAAGCCGGGGATCAAAAGCCAGCTCATCAGCGCACCAAAAATCAGCATGCTGATGCTGGTGACGATCACGATGCCAAAAACGATGGGGATCTGAGCAAGGTAACGCAGGACGCCCGTTGGCTCGGTGATCCGCTCGGCCCAGAGAACAGCGGGAATCACGATAAGCAGGGAAGGAAGCAGGCCAATGAAGACAATGCTCAACCCCAAGAAATAAGTCGATGCGGAGATTTCAGCGAACAGAAAAGTCAAAAGAAGGCAGATAAAGGTCCAGGTGAGGAACCAGATACCCGCGACGCTCACCAAGGTGAAGAGCGTGGCGGCGATATGCCTGACGGGTTTGCTTGCCTTGTCCAGGAAGAGCAGCATGCGTGAATTGTAGGCAAGAGCCACGGGGATGCCAGGCCCGTCCCTGTGTGGACAAACGTTAAAATCGCGGCACCATCAACGGAGTTCATCAATGACACAGTGGAACGCCAGCGATTACGCCAAGCGGTCAAGCCTGCAGGAGACCATGGCCCAGGAGCAACTCTCGCTCCTGGAATTGACCGGCGCAGAACACGTGCTGGACGTGGGTTGCGGGGATGGGAAAATCACCGCGAAGGTGGCGGACCGATTACCCAAGGGAACGGTGTTGGGGGTCGATCCTTCAAGCCAGATGGTGGAGTATGCGAACAAAGTTCATGCGGCGGATCACCCCAACCGGCTTTCGTTTCGCGTGGGTGATGCACGCCACCTTGGATTCAAGAATCAATTTGATCTGGTGATTTCCTTTAATGCATTGCATTGGGTGAAGGAACAAGACCAACCCAAAAGCGTGGTCTCTATTTATGAAAGCCTGAAGCCAGGCGGACAAACGCTTTTAAGATTCGTTGGACAAGGGGAACGGGTAAGCCTGGAAGACGTTATTCAAGAACTATGTTCAACAAAGGATTGGAAGGAATACTTTCCCAAAAATCATGATGCACCCTATTGCCACCCAAGCCTAACGCAATACGAAGCCTGGGCAACGGCGGCAGGGTTTAGGGTTGAGAATCTGACAATGGGAGATAAGGCGTGGGATTTTGGTTCACGCGAAGGCTTTGTAAAGTTTTGCGAAGCAACCTTTGTGGAGTGGGCAAGGTTTTTACCTGAGGCAAAACGAGCAGCGTTCATTAACGGGGTGCTGGACAAATACGCTTTGATTGCAGAGTCAAAACAAGTATTTAAGTTCTACCAAATGAATGCCGTTCTTCGGCGTGTTTAAATTGGTGGAAATTCATATGAACGTGGTCCCGATCAGAACCCGAATGGGGGTTGTCCACTGTGTTCTGAACACCACGTGGATAAACAGGCGATCACCGTTCACTCACAGGATGCTTACCGGGTGTTAACTGTCAGGATGGGGGATTAAAGAGTGGTTTGGGGAGAATTGGGTGACCCTAGTTTGCGTAAGAGCACTTGTAGTCGCCTGACAGTTGACAGGTTGTTGTGTGTGGTTGATTTCACTTAACCCAATTGTTTTGATGGGTTTAGTGAACGCGGGTCAGGGTTATCCCCAAACCGACACCGCTATTACTAGGAAGAAGAGTAATAAACTCTCTTTTCTCATCTGAACAAGAGTCATTCGACAGGGTTGGAGCCCCAGCGGGAGTTTGCTGAGTTTCCCACACCTTGTGTGGGAAAGTGGAAAGCCTCGATTAATGAACGTTGATTGCCTTTCCACAATTGGTTGTGGAAAGGCGTGGATAAAGGCTGACTGGTTGGGGGTGGAAGGCGGGTTGCGGTTCAGGAAAGACAAGGGTGTTTCCCTAGAAGGCCGGGGCGGGGGCAAGGCGGGGCTGTGACGGGTGCGGAGATCAGGGTGGGGTGGTGGGCGTCAGGAGGAGCTGGGCGGGCGTGGCGGGGTATGCGGGAGGGTTTGGGTTTCAGAAGAGTGAGAGGTACGTGGACAACTATCGGAATGTGGGAAGGGTGTTGAAGTGGGGATAAGTGAGGATCACCGACTTCGGGCCCGCGAGGGCATGGGATAGCACGGCTTGGGAGCCGGATTGAATCGCCTTGAATGGTATTTGTTTACTGGAGGCTGGGGTATTCGTATTTATCGAGCAAGCCTTCCCGGAAGGCGGGCCCGAGGTAACGAATGAATTCCCGATATAAGATAGCCATGGGTTTGATTTCTGGAATCGGGTTAAGCCAGCGCGGGTCATCCTGAATGAGTTCATCGATACGGGTGAGGCCGGCGGTAAGGAAGGTGACATCGCCGGTGCGTTCAAATCCGATGGCCAAGGCGGCGCAGGTGGAATAGGCGCTCTGGCCTTCGCGATAGTTCTGCTCGATGGCAGCCGGCATGGTTTTCAACACTTCCACCAACCACTTGTGTATATCGGCCCGGCCGGTGATGGTCTGGTAAAGATCGGTCGCTTCGACAAGATTGAGCATGAAATAGAACCGCTGAATGAGATCGCGGTTAAATACCAATGACTTGGCGGATTCAAAGCGGACGGTATCAGAGGTATTGGCCTGCTGACCATGCATGAAGAATTCCATGAGCCGATCGATTTCCTGCTTGAACCTGTCTTCACGGGTGATGTCGTAGACGTGGACCAGAGCCAGGAGAGCCCAGCCGTTTTCGCGGTCGAAGTTCCGGTAGAACTTGCCGCGGACCGGGTCGTGGAAGAAGCGGAGGATGGCGTCGCCCAGGGCGACGGAGACTTCCAACGCATCGGGGTCTGCGGTGAGGCAGTAGTACTCCAGCAGGCCCTGCGTCCAAAAGTGAGAGGGATATCCGCCTGAGGTGGAATGGCGGGCGGAGTGGACGGGGGGAATGCGGTTGAGCCAGTAGTTGTCGTGGTAGTGCCAGAAGTCGACCTCGATGTTGTGCCGGGCCATCCAGCGGAGGGTGGTCCAATGATTGGGCTTGCCGGTGCGCATGAGCTCAGAGGCGATGGCATGGATGCCGTCATACTCGTTGTTCACCCAGACAGGTTCGTAGTCTGTGGCGGGGAGCCAAGGGACCAGCACGCCATTGGGCATGAAGGCGCGGGCGGTTTTGGGAACGCCGGCGCGGAGAGGCTGCCGCTGATAGCCCTGGCTTGGGTAGCTGGTCCGGTAGCCGGTGTCGAGGGTGTCACCCAGGTCGAAGAACTCGCAGGTGAGGCTCAGTTGGGTGAGGCGGTTAATGAACTTTTCAAACCTGGCGGACTTCCCGAAGGGCAGCACATGGGCCTGCTCAAACACACGGGTGAAGGAGAGCCATTCCGGGTCGACAGTGGCACGGCCTTCGTGGAGGGGATAGTTAACCAGCGGCTGGATCCTGGAGCGCTCGGGTTTTTCTTCGTTGAAGAAGCCGAGGGTGAAGGTGATTCTGCGCGAGCGGCCCTGAGGCAGCTTTAAAGTGCCGGCGCGAGCAGGCCAGGCATCGACGGAGAAGTGGCTGGCATCGCTGGCGATGCGCTTGGGCTGGAGCTGTGACATTTCGCTCAAGGCGACATAAACGGACTTGCCCTGGCCCAGAACCCCCAGCCAATTTGGGGCATCGACGAGAGGGGCGTCGAGATAGCTGTCGTATTTATAGGTGTCCAGCGACATGGCGGGGTTTTCTACGGAGGTGCTAAAGCGCTGATCGTCGGTGATGATGCCGACGGGGGCTGGGTTGTAGACGTCGCGGGGTTCGTAAAACTCGCCGTGATAGGCTTGGAAGAGGTGCCGGGTGGTGGACTTGATGTTGAAGTTAAGGTCAGCGCCGATGCGCTGGATGTCGATGAATTCGCGGCCTTTTTCCTTGTGGAAGAATTGGTAATCAAACCGGACGGCGTTTGAACCGGCCCAGAGTTCGACGTCCAGGGTGTAGCTCAGCAGGCTTTCGCCGGTGGGGGTTCGGTGGTCGCCGGTGATGCGGATGCGCGTGCGTGCGGCGCCTTCTTCGAGGACTTGGATGGCGCGCGGCGCGCTTTTATCCGGGATGAGGCTGGTGGCGTTGTTGACGGTGAGTGCGAAGTCTTCAGGTTTGGCGAGCCAGGTGTGGCCTGAGGAGGTAAGGGACTTCACCGGGCCCGGGCCGGATTGGGTGAGGACGATCTGGGTGAGTCCGTTGCTCAGGGTGTAGACGCCTGCGGCGTGGGTGAGCTTCACAGGATTGACGGGCGCGGGGGCCTGCAGGGTTTGCTGAACGGCTTTGTAGGCACCGGAGACCGAAGGAATGAAAGAGAGAAGAACCCAGCGGGCGCTGCCATCGGGCCATTTCACAAAGGCGCGTTTGTCGGCGTGGAGGGCGTTGCCGGAGGGGTCCAGGAGGGCGAGTTCGGCGATGTCCGCGACCTGGCCCTGAGTGAAGGGGACGGTGACTGCGACGGGGACGCCTGCGGCATGGACCTTGATGTAGGGTTCACAGGCGGGGGTTTTGGGGGAGCGCTTGCGGGTCGACATGTTGGGGAGTCCTTGCGAGGAGGGCGGTGCCAGATGCGCGGCCGAGGCGGGGTTGGATTGTAATGCCGAGGTTATGGATTGGCACCAGGGAGGACTTAAAGAAAGTGGAGAAAAGTCTTGTTCAAGTAGATGTAAGAGCGGCTTAAAAAAGCGCTTATACGATTAAAAAAGGTAATTTCAAGTAGTACTAAAGACGTGGTAGTTTGGAGCGAATTGGGGCGAAAAGCGGGCGTGAAGACGTGGTTATGAGGGCGGAAAGCATGACAGACGCAATAAAGGCGTCCGGCGGGAACAGGATTATTTTTTGTTCTGGGCTTCGGTGAGCTGGGCGGAGAGTTGTTTGGCCAGGGGGCTGCCGGGCTGGTTTGTCTCGACGACTTTGAGCTGCTTTTTGGCTTCTTCAAAGTCACCGGCCTTGATGAGCCATTTGGCGGCCAGGGCGGCGTATTTGGAGTCGCCGGGGGTGTTTTGGGCCATGGCGAGGCAGAGGGTGGCGGCTTCGGTGGTCTGGCCCATCTGGTCGAGGGTGAGGGCGGTTTCGTCGAGGGGGCCGGGTTCGCCTCGCTCTTTGGGGTTGAGCTTGCGGAGGCTGGCGAGCGCGTCCTGGGGTTGGTTCATGGCGCGGAGGATGGCGGCCTGCTTGCGGATGTAGATGACGGTCTGGTCGCGGTCTTTTTCAGGGGCAAGCTCGATGGCGCGGGCGATGGCTTCCAGCGCGGGGGGAAGGTCGCCTTTTTTAAGAAGCGCCTCGCTGAGCAGGGCCTGGGCCTGGTGGGAGATGGCGTTAAATTCGCAGGCGGCCTGGGCCAGCTCAAGGCCTTGCTGGATATCGCCTTTGGCGAGGGCGTTTTGGGCCATGTGGAGGCGGGCGCGCTCGTTGGTGGGAGCGATGTTGAAGGCGTGCTGGTAGTGGGCGTCGGCCTCATCTTTTTTGTTCATGCCGATGGCGAGGGTGCCGGCGAGGAGGCGCGCTTCAAGGAGGTTGGGCTCCAGCTTGAGGGCGAGGTTCAGTTCCTGATAGGCCAGTTCAGGTTTGTTGTTTTTGAGGTAGGCCTGGGCGAGGAGGAGGCGGGCGTCGGCGGAGTTGGGGGCGCGCTCAAGGAGGTCTTTGGTGGCGGTGATGACGCGGTCCTGCGGGAGGCCCTGGCGGACGGTGTCGGCGAAGCCTTCCTGGATCTTGGCCAGCTCGGCTTCCTGGGTTTTGGTAAGCCCGTTGGGGCCGGGGACTTCCTGGACTTTGGGGAGGGTGAGCCGCTGCTTGATCTGCCAGGTGGCGTAGCCGGCGACGAGTACGCAGCCGGTGAGCAGGCAGATGACGAGGATCTTGCCGTCTATCTTGGTTTTCTGAGGAAAGTTGGGCGCGGGAGGGTTTTCCATGAATTGGGCATTGTAGCGGGGGGTGGGAGGGAAGAGAGTCCTGCGTCCGGTGTCCCGCGTCAGTGTCGAAGAGGCGGAGTCAGGGGTTTAAGAGTGATGGATTGGGGGAACGTTGTGGGTGCGTGTCGGCGACCCTCACCCTGGCCCTCTCCAAAGGGAGAGGGGGTAAGAGATCGAGAGGCTTTAAATGAAGTACGTGATTACTCGGCGAGGAGTTCGAGGGCGAGGGTGGGGTCGAGCTTTTCGGCGTGGTTGAAGTGGCCAAAGACATAGAGCCAGCGGTTGGGCTCGAGTTTGACGAAGTTGCCGTTCATGGGGTCGTAGTAGCGCTGGAAGGGTTTGCCGGAGGGGTGGCGGGTGACGAGGTGCTGGGTCTGCCAGGTTTTGCCTTCGTCGAAGCTGCGGGCGAGGTGGAGGCCCACGAGCCAGTGGTTTTCGTTTTGGGTCCAGAAGCAGGGGATGCGCGCGGCCATGACCATGCTGCCGTCGGCGAGGACGATGCTGTTTTGCGATCCGCCAGTGCCGGCGAGGTTTGTGAAGTGGGGCTTGCTCCAGGTTTCGCCGCGGTTGTCTGAGTAGGTGCGGGAGAACCAAGCTTCGCTGCCGCAGGCGCCGTGGATGGCGCCGAGTTTATCGCGGCCGCGGATGATGGAGACGATGCGCCCGGAGTGGAGCTCAAAGAGCGTCTGCTCGTTATAGCCGGCGGGCATGTCGTAATTTTTGCGGATGTTGGGGTCGGGTTCGAGGGCGGATTGCTTGAATTCCCAGGTTTTGCCGTGGTCATCGCTGATGAGGACGCCGGCGCCCCAGTTGTCGCCTTTTTTGTTTGCGCCCCAGCAGGTCATGATGAGCCGGCCGTTGTTGCTGATGAGGCCGGGTTCGACAAAGCTTTCGCCGCCGAAGGTGAACTGGGGGAACTTGGTCCATTGGAATTCGAGGGTGTCGGGGTCGCCCAGGCCGATGAGCACGGAGTTTGGACGCCACTTCACGCCGTCGCGGTAGTTGTTTTGTTCATCGATGGCTTTTTCGATGATGTAGCCGACAGCGAGGATCTTGCCTTCCTGGGTGACGCCGACGACATGGGTGGTCTGGTTGCTGGCGGTGGGGTCGGCGATGGGCGGGCCAAAGGGGGCGGGGGAGGACCAGGTTTTACCCGTGTCCGAGGAGTGGACGAGGGAGCCGCGGAGGCCCTTGGCGCCGTCACTGGCGCGGATGAACGTCATGACCAGGCGGCCGTTGACCAGGATGGCCTGTGAATAGCTGGAGGGATGGTCGGGGTTGTCGTAGAGGACGCGATAGCCGGTGATTTTCAGGTTGAGCATGGGAGAAGAAATTATGAATTGTGATTTAAAGAGAACTCAAGCGTACAAACGGGTCGGTGATTCATTTCACGTCGGTGAGGTAGGCGCTGAGGAGTTTGCGGCAGGAGTCCAGGTCGTCGAGGTGGATCATTTCGGTGACGGTGTGGACGTAGCGGGTGGGGCAGACGAGGGTGAAGGTGCGGCGACCGGCGCGCTTGAGCTGGATGGCATAGCCATCGTTGCCGCCTCGGGGGAGGATGGAGCGCTGGGTTTTGATTTTGTGTTTGACGCCGGTTTTTTCAAAGTCTTCGACGAGCTCAAGGTCGCTGATCATGCTGGAGTCCATGACCAGGAGTCCTGCGCCGTCGCCTTGCTTGGTGACGCGCTGGTCTTCGGGGACGCCGGGGGTGTCGCAGCAGAGGGTGACGTCGAGGCTGATGGCGATGTCGGGGTCGACGTGGTAGCTGCTGGTGCCTGCGCCGCGGCAGCCGACTTCTTCCTGAACGGTGAAGACGGCGTGGATTTCGCAGTCGTGGTGCTTGAGGGCCTTGATGGCTTCGATGGCGACCCAGACGGCAAAGCGGTTGTCCATGGCCTGGCCGACGATGGTGTTGCCGACCTTATCAAAGGTGGCGCGCATGACGACCATGTCGCCGATTTTGACGCGCTTTTTGACTTCATCGACGGGGAGGCCGAGGTCGACCATGAATTCGCCGACCTGGGGGACCTTGTTCTTTTCGGCTTCTTCGGCGATGTGGATGGGCTTGCCGGCGGGGTTCATGGCGCCGAGCATGTCTTTGCTGGAGTCGTTGACATCGGGGCAGACCCAGACGGTGCGGGCGAAGAGGTTGCGGGTATCAAAGCCGCCTACGGGCTGGAGCTTGAGGTAGCCTGCGCCGTCGATGTGACGGACGAGGAAGCCGATCTGGTCCATGTGGCTGGCGAGCATGACGCGCGTGGGCTTTGCCTTGGGCTTGCCCTTGGCGGGCCGAGGCTTGCGGACGCAGATGAGCGAGCCGAGGGGGTCGATCCGGGTTTCATCAAAGAGACCGGCGATCTCTTTTTGAACAAGCGCGCGGACCCGGTGTTCACGGCCGGGCACGCCCGGTGTCATAATCAACGATTCAAGGAGTTTGAGGTTCATGGCAGACAGACTACCCGAAACGGGCGTCTGGCCCCAATGCGGCTTAAGAGAAGAAGGGGTGCGGCGAATCCCGACGGCGTGAAGGTCATTTAAAGGCCCGTGGCGGGCCTTGAGAAAGGTTGCGCGATGGCAGCGAAGATCACCGCGGTGGAAGACATTTATCAGCACCAGCCCACCAACAACGGGGCCAACCCGTTCTGGTGTTTTGGGAGCACGACGCTGGTTTCGACCCCGGGAGGGGAGCTGTTTGCGACGTCGTTTGAAAAAACGGAAGAGGCCGTGCCGTGGCTGAATGCGAAATGGTCGCTGTGGCGCCGGGGCAAGGATGGGTGGAAGAAGATCCATCAAGACAGCCGGCGCACGCGCGAGCCGGTGCCGATGGCGGTGCTGCCGGGGCAGAACCTGGGGCTGATATCGACCAACCCGACGCTGACGCCGCCTGACAAGATGTCCGGCCCGGCGGCGCCGGAGGCGCTTACCTTCACCCTGGATGCGGCCAACCCCGAGGGGACGCTGGTGAAGGAAGCCTATGCGTTTCCCGTGGGGCACTACTTTGGAGAACACTCTTACCGGTCCTTCGCCGCGGATGCGCGGTCGGGGGAAGTGATCGAGCTGCACCAGGTGGACCAGGGAGACCAGGTGTGGTCCCTGCGTGATGCCAACGGCCAGTGGGGGTACCCGGGCAAGCTGGAGTGGCCGTGGGGCGCGGACTATGCCGAGCCGCAGGCCATCCGAATCTGCTACCCCAGCGTGCTGCTGGACCAGCGGTCGTTTTATTTCTGCGGAGTGAGCGACATCGTGGAGCCCAATGCCGCGTGGCGTGAGGCGAAGTTCAAGGTGAGCGGGCAAAAGTGGGACTATGACTTCCGGCGGCTGTTTTTCACGTGGACAAAGGACATCACGTCTTCAGGGTTTGCGCCGTGGGTGGAAGTGGCCAGCCGGGAAGCCACATGCGGATGGATCTACCCGTGCGACATGACCCTCAATCCGGAGGCGGCGCAGAGCGTGACGGTGATGTGGGTGGAGCGCGCGCTGGACGTGCGAATCCGCGATGAGTTTTTCCCGGGTCAGAAGCAGAGCTGGTCGCTCAACGCCGCACGCGTGACGGAGGGAAAGGTGGAGGCGACGCACCGCCTGATGCAACTGGATGAAGACCAGCCGGGGACGTGCGCACGGTTTGCGAGGTTTCATCAGACAATCGACGGGCGGCGGTTTGTGCTGGCCAGCGTGGGCGACCCGCGGGCCACGCCGGCGATGGGTGCGCAGAACCATTGCACGCTGGTGCTGATGGAGCTGAACGCGGATGGCGGCGTGAAGTCGACCCAAGACCTGGGACACACGGTGGCGCAGCCGCTGTTTTTTGTGGCGTCGGCGCGCGCGGGGTGCCCGGCGTCCAACACGATTCATGTGCTGGCGGAAGGAGAGGACCGGTGGGTGAAGTATTTGAGGATCGAGATTGAGGGATGAAGAAGGGTCTGGGGGCTGGTCGGAATTACAGCAGGGCCCTGTGCGAGGGGAGCGTTGTTGGGTGTTGTTTGGTTTGTTGGGTCATGGAGCCGGAGTGGTGGGCCTCGCGGACTCGGCCGCACC
>CAZIWA010000004.1:0-4372 GCA_964542875.1 uncultured Phycisphaeraceae bacterium | reverse complement strand
TTGGTTTGTTGGGTCATGGAGCCGGAGTGGTGGGCCTCGCGGACTCGGCCGCACCTTACGGGGGTAACGCATTACAGCAGAGCCCTATGCGAGGGGGCGTTGTTGGGTGTTGTTTGGTTTGTTGGGTCATGGAGCCGGAGTGGTGGGCCTCGCGGACTCGGCCGCACCCTACGGGAGGTTTTCGAGGGATTGCATGACCCAGGGGACGGAGATTTCGCCGTGCCACTTGTGGCCCGCGGGGAAGACGTCGTGGACGAGGTATTGGTCAGCGCCGAGGGTTTTGTAGGCCTTGCGGGTGATCTTGAGCTGGTCGAAGACGTTTTTGAGGCCGGACTCGCCGTTGAGGGGGTCTTTGTCGCCGGTTTCGATGAGGAGCGGGCGGGGGGCGATGAGGGCGGCGACGTCACCCATGTCTACGTTTTCGTAGAGGTGGGGGACGTAGTTGCAGGAGCAGTTGCCGTGCTGGATGAGGAGTGATTCGCGGTAGCCGTAGAAGTAGCCGGAGACGACGGCGACCTTGATGAGGTCGTCACCGTCGAGGGCGGTGGCCCAGAGGGTTTGGAGTCCGCCGCCGGAGAGGCCGACACAGGCGAGGTGGCCTTTGATGATGTCTTTGCGGGTTTGGGAGTAGCGTGCGAGGGCCAGGAGGTCCCAGGCCCACATGCCGGTGACGGTCTGGCCCAGGGGGAAGGCCATCTGGTTGATGAGCTGGCAGCTTTGGACGAGGGGATCGCCTTTGGACCAGAGATTGTTGAGGCGTTCCTGGCGTTCGCCGAAGCCGCGGGCGTCGGGGCAGAGGGCGATGGCGCCGGACTGGGCGAATTTCACGCCGTAGTCGTAGTTGTATTCTTTGATCTGCTTGGCGATGACGGGGATTTCGTCAATGCCGGCGGGGGAGTATTTGCCGCCTGAGGCGTGGCCGTGGGCGCAGATGACGACGGGGAAGGGGCCTTTGCCGTCGGGGACGAGGGCGTAGAAAGGCATGATGACGCCGGGCTCGGTCTGGATTTCCATCCGGTGCCGGGTGTAGCCGTCCTTCTTGACGGTTTGGGTGATGACGGGCTTGGCGGGGGCCTGGATCATGGAATCAAAGCCGGTGAGCGCGCGGAGCTTGGCGCGGGTGGCTTTGGCCCATTTTTTATGTTCCGCGGGCGTGGCGGCCTTGTAGCCGAGCTGGCGCGAAACCTTTTTGAACCGGTTCAACATGTAACCCTCGACCATGAGCCGAGGCTGCGGGGTAATCGTTTCTTGCATGGTGTCCCTCCAAGTGGAGGTGATTGTGACACAGGGGGATGCGAGGGTGCAAACAGGGGGGAGGGGGTTTTAAGAATGTTGGATGGAAGATGTCAGATGTGGCAGAGGGGTGGTGCGAACGGGTTTTGGGGGAGGGGTTTGTTGCTGGCGCGTGCACGACATGTCGGGGGATTGATTGATTCTTGCCAGCCTCATGAAAGGGATTTAGTCTACGATAGCTAGAACCAGTGTCTGGTCTGGGCTTGGAGGGAGCGATCCTGAGCCTGGGCGAGGCGCACATCAAAAAGCAAAGAGCGCGACATGGCCAACCCGGATATGAAAACCGCCCTGTGGGGCAAGATTTGTGTTCACAACAAACTCATTACCCAGCAGCAGTGGGACGAGGTGGTTGTACACGTGGGAAAGACGGGGGAATCCATTGAGCAGGCGCTGCAAACCAAGGGGTTTGTGAAGGCGCAGCATGTGGAGATCATCAAGAAGAAGGTGCAGGAAGTGATCGACAAGCAGGGCACGGGCGCGCCTGCCGCGGCGCCGGCACCGGCACCTGCGGCCAAAGAGCCGAACATTGAATACATTCCGCCTACGGCGGCCAAAACCAGTGCGCCAGCGCCTGCTGCGCCCAAGCCTGCGGCCCCGGCGGCTGCTCCCGCGGCGGCTGCGCCGGTGCAATCCAAGATTCTCAAGCCTACTTCGGGCGGGCTGGGCGAGCGCGTGCAGGGCGACACGGGGCAGGCAGCGCCTGCGCCGGTGGCCAACAGCAAGATCATCAAGTCGACAGGCGAGCTTTTGCCTTCGCTGAAGCAGAACAAGCTGCAGTCGCCGATTCCGTATGTGCCGCCGCCGGAAGACGCCAAGGAACGCATCGAGTGCCCTGTGGCGCCCAACGCGCTGGACGCGGGGGCGGTGAAGTTTTTGAAAGACGCGATCAAAGCGGGTGCGAGCGATATGCACTTTTCGGCGGGGACGCCGCCGTTTTACCGGCAGCACGGGAAGCTGGTGATGTCGACGCTGCCGCCGCTGACGGCGCAGCAGGCGCAGGCGATTGTGCTGGGGTTCATGAACGATTCGCAGCAGCAGCACTTTTTGCGCAACCATGACCTGGACTTTTCGTTTGATGACCCGAACATCGGGCGGTTTCGGGCGAACGCGCTGGAGCAGTTCCGCGGGGCGGACATTATTTTCCGGTACATCCCGCCGCGCATCCCCACGCTGGCGGAGCTGGGGCTGCCGGATTCGATCGCCAAGCTGACGGAATACCACCAGGGGCTGGTGCTGGTGACGGGGTCTGCGGGGTGCGGCAAGTCGACGACGGCGGCGGCGCTGATCGACCTGGTGAACAGCTCGCGCAAAGACCACATCATCACCGTGGAAGACCCGGTGGAATACCTGCACAAGTCCAAGGGCTGCAACGTGACGATGCGCCAGGTGCCCAACCACACGGCGAGCTTCGCCGCTGCGCTTAAGGGCGCGCTGCGTGAAGACCCGGACGTGATCATGATCGGCGACATGCGTGACCTGGAAACGGTGTCGCTGGCCATCCGTGCCGCGGAAACGGGGCACCTGGTGATCGGGACGCTGCAGACGAAGTCCGCGGCGCGCACGGTGGACCGGGTGGTGGACGTGTTTCCGTCCGACCAGCAAGGGCAGATCCGGACGATGCTTTCGGAATCGCTTCGCGGCGTGATCACGCAGCAACTGGTGCCGCGGGCCGACGGCAAGGGCCGGGTGGTGGCGCTGGAAGTGCTGTACGTGAACCTGGCGGTGGCGAACCTGATCCGCGACTCCAAGACATTCCAGCTTCCCTCGCTGATGCAGGTGGGCAAGAAGCAGGGACAGAAGCTGATGGACCATTCACTGCTGGAACTGATGCAGCAGGGGATCATCACCAAGGAAACGGCGATCCGGTACGCGGACAGCCCCAAGACGATGACGGCCAACAGCAAGGAATAGGTCTAAAGGCCTTGCGCTCTTCCCATGAGGAGAAGAGCCCGGTGAGTTTCAGGAAACGAACTTTTCAAACAGCGACAAGAACAGCGATACGACCATGCCAAAAATCGATGAACTTTTCAGGTACGTCAAAAGCCAAAAGGCGTCTGACCTTCACATGCTGGAGAGCGAACCGCCGAAGGTGCGCGTGGACGGTGAGCTGAAGGCGATCCCCAACCATCCGGTGCTGACGGAGCCGATGCTGCTGGAGTACATGACGGAAATCTGCCGTGCGGACCAGTTCAAGAAGTACGAGGAACGCGGCGACCTTGACTTTGCGTACGGGTTGGAAGGCGTGGCGCGTTTCCGGTGCAACTACCTGAAGCAGGCGTTTGGCCGCGGGTGTGTGTTCCGGCAGATTCCCGACAAGGTGCTCACGTGCGAAGACCTGAAGCTGCCGCCCGCGGTGGCAAACCTGGCGCACGTGCGCTCCGGCCTGGTGCTGGTGACGGGGCCGACGGGCTCGGGTAAATCCACGACGCTGGCGGCGATCATCGACTCGATCAACAAGACCTACGCGCGGCACATCATCACCATCGAAGACCCGATTGAATTCGTGCATGAGAACCGGACATCGGTGATCACGCAGCGCGAGGTGGGCCAGCACTCGCACACGTTTGCGACGGCGCTGCGGGCCGCGGTGCGTGAAGACCCGGACGTGATCCTGGTGGGCGAAATGCGTGACCTGGAAACCATCGGCCTGGCGCTGACGGCGGCGGAACTGGGCTTGATCGTGTTTGGCACGCTGCACACGAACTCCGCGGCGAAGACGATCGACCGCATCATCGACGTGTTTCCGGCGGGTCAGCAGCCGCAGGTGCGCACGATGCTTTCGGAATCGATCCAGGCGATCGTTTCGCAGCTTCTTTTGAAGAAGGCCGACGGCAAAGGCCGTATCGCGGCGCACGAGATTCTCCTGAAGAAGGAAGGCCTTTCGAACATGATCCGCGAAGGTGCGATCTCCAAGATCAACGGCATGATCGAAATGTCCAAGCAGGACGGCATGCAGACGATGGACCAGTGCCTGATGGGCTACTACAAGGCGGGCGTCATCGACGGCAACGCGGCGTATATGAAGGCGTTCAACAAGGCGGCGTTTGAGGAGTTCAGGACGGAAGAGGAAGCGCATTGA